>JBLNFG010000938.1:0-11202 GCA_050263495.1 Myxococcales bacterium
CCGAGATATTGGCTTGCAATGCTCTGCTCGTCGTCGGTCGTGAGTTGCGACATCAATGCTCGAATCCCGCGAGGGTCTTCACCTTCCCAGCTCCGCATTTGGATCATGAAGGCGATTGGCAGCAGCACCTCAAGAGCCCCCCGCTCGTGCTGTCGTACGTAGCAAATTCCTCTTGCCACGAGCAGATCGAGACCCGGTGGCAGATCTTCCGCAAACAAGATCCCGCGCGCCTCGGCAAGCCGGAACAACAACTCCCGAGTCGGACCGGGCAACTGGCTGGGATCCCGCGCTTCCGGCAAGATTAGAAGAGCTCGCGCAACTTGAGAAGGAACGTCGATCCGTTTGGATTCATCAATGCGAATCCGCATGCGCTGAATGAGCGAGCTGAGCTCTCGCTCAGGTAACAACCGCAAGATCTCTTCGAGGCGCATGGCTCGAGCAGCGAGTCGGTTATTGCGACCTGGAGAATAGACGGGATCAGGCATGTTGGGTGGAAGTCGTTCTCGTACCGCTCACTAGGACAACCCGTTGAGCGAAACGCAAAAACTGAACATTGTCCAGCACAGCCCCGTAGTTATCGCAACGACCAATCGGACTTCAAGACAGCAAAACGTTTCTTGGCCGCGGAGCCCGATGTTCTGTGGCTTTTTTTGGGCTTAGACCTCTTGCCGCATCGGGTTCCCGCCAGCCGACCACCGTCCCCACGCCGAGCTCGAAATCTCAGGTTGCCCTGAGGCTCATGGTAAAGGGGCCAGCAACAGCATGATTCTGCGCGACCCCGTGCACGGCCTCGTCGCCTTCGAAGCGGCGGAACAGCAGATTGTCGTTTCCTTGATGCAAGCCCGGGAGCTTCAACGACTGCGTCGGATAAGACAACTTGGACTGACGTCACTCTCCTACCCTGGCGCGGACCATACGCGCTTTTCCCATTCGGTAGGAACCGCTCACGTCATGACGCGTTTCTTGCTGCGGCTGCGAGACCTCGAACGCGATCTTCCGGAATGGCAACGGATTACGTACGAACGCGGCGTAGAAGCTCTAGCAGCAGCACTGCTCCACGATCTCGGTCACGGCCCGTTCTCGCACCTTTTCGAACAAGCCTGGCCCGACGGCCCCAGTCACGAGGAATGGACAAGCCGAATCTTGCTCGATCCGGACACCGACGTGCATCAACTTCTGTCCAGGCAAAGCGCATCTCTTCCGGAGCGCGTGGCCGCCTTGGTGCACGGGCAGCACGAAATCACTTATCTTGCCAATATCGTGAGTGGAACTTTCGACGTTGATCGCTGTGATTACTTGCTACGGGACGCCCATTTCACGGGGGTCGGGTATGGGCGATTCGACCTCGAGTGGCTACTCCGCAGCCTGCGGCTCGGAACCGCCTCTGCCAGTCAAGCACCTGCGTTGGCTATCGACGGCCCGAAGGGGCTTCCCGCGATCGAGTCGTTCATTCTCTCTCGATTGTTCATGTTTCAACAGGTCTATTTTCACAAGGCCAGCCGAGCGAGTGAATGGATGCTCACGAGGCTATTGGCACGCGTCAAGCAGCTCATCTTGGACGGGCGTGTTCCAGTCAACACACCGGTGGCGCTGGAACACCTTGCGAAGACTAACGACTGCCCGCTGCACGAGTACCTGGAACTGGACGACACCTTGATTTGGCAAGCGGTCCGCGCCTATCGCGATGATCAAGACGCGTTATTATCCGATCTGTCGCGACGTCTCTTCGAGCGACGTCTGTACAAGACGTACGAGCTGTTCGGTGAGCAACTCGCCACTGAATGGCGGGCGGAAGCGTTAGATAAGGTGCGCGCGCTAGCTCGTAGAGCCGGATATGATCCCGATTTCAGCGTCGGTCTGGATGTCGCAACGGATGTCCCGTTCGAAGGGAGCCAGGCCGCGCTATCGGTGCTGTTTCCAAACGGGCACCATCGCGAGCCGGGAGAGGTTTCGCTACTGTTGCGGCGACTGAGCGATGAAGCGATCGAACGCGTTCGACTGATCTTTCCCTCTGAATTGCGCTCCCAAGTCACTGCTTGCCTCGAGAACTGATATGCCACCGACCGTCCAAAGGCTCGCCATGCTACTGCCGCCCAGACATTTGTCTCTCGCCGCGGCCCTGCTGGCCATAACGGCCCGCACCGCGCATTCAGCAGAACTGTTGCCCATCGGCCCCATGACGTTCGACGCTTTCGACCGTGACCGCGACGCACCAGCCAATGAAGAATCCAACTACCGCTCCGATGGGGTGTATGGACGGTTCGACGGTGAAATCTCCATAGTCCCGTTCGTGGGCGTGCAGACGACCCGCGCTGGCTGGATGACGCAGCTCGGCATATCGGCGTACTACCTCAGTACAGTCGGCGTGACTTTTCGAAGCGCCGAAGGTCGATGGGCGCCGTGGTCGCCCCGCGCAGACTTTAATGTAAGCACACTATCGCTCGCGGCGCGCCCGCTGTTTCTACTGCGTTGGTCGCAAGACTGGGAAAAAGGTCCGAGCTTTCTCGACCTAACCCTAGACTCCCTGACACTAAGCATCGGCGGTTATTGGTCCTCTGAGCACGGCACGAAGGCTCAGCACCAGGGGTTCGAGTCCGAGCTATCGCTGGGATTTCCCCTACTCGCCAAGGCGCACGGCCCTTGGCTTACGTTGAGTCTTGCCAATCGCCTACCCCGAGTAACAAGCAAAGACAGCACGCTCGACATGATCTATGGCTTGCGCTTCGAGTGGTCCTTCTCACTTGGCAATTGACGTTGGCACGTCCTCGGGCCAGAAAAGGAAGTAGTGACTAAGGAAGCCGGCTCCGTCTCTTGTCCGTTCGTCGATGCGCAGTTCCGTGCTCAGGCCAAGACGCTCGATCAACTGCCCGCACCAACCAACGTTGAGGTGGCGTTTGCCGGTCGCTCTAACGTTGGCAAGAGCAGGTTGCTCAACGCAATCTTCGAACGGAAGAACCTGGTCCGCACTAGCCAGACCCCCGGTTGCACCCAGGCCATCAACTTTTTCGAGGCTCGTACCCGCGATGGGACTGTACTCCACTTCGTCGATTTGCCTGGCTACGGGTATGCAGAACGCTCAAAGGCAATGCGGAGACACTGGGGCGATCTGATCGACGGATACCTATCCAGCCGCCCCTCATTGCGGGCCGTGGTCCTTCTTGTCGACGTCAGACGTGATTTCGGGACTGAGGAGCGAGAACTGATTGACTGGCTTTCGCAATCACATGTCGCGGTTCGTCCGGCGCTGTCAGTCATCGTCGTGGCAACGAAGACCGATCAGATGCACCGCTCGGCACTGCCCTTGCGGTTACAGAATTTGTCCGAGATGGCTGGCACGAACGTGATGGGAGTTAGCATCCGCGACGCCGCGTCGATAGCGCGACTCCGAAGCTGCCTATTGAGAACTGTCGTGCCCAGCCAAGCTCCCAGTCGAGGCCCGGCAGCCACAACTCCCGCCAAGGAGTGAACTGGGTTATAAGTGCCGTCGAGGTCAGGGGTGACGGAGCCGATAGTGCCCGCGCCCGACTGCCGCCGCCATCGCACTTGACGTCAATTGGGAACGATAGTCGACTCTCGTGCGGTGAGTTCGCGCTGGCAATCCCCTGTCAGGAACATTTTGAAGCGCCCTGAGGGGATTTCCATCTTCCATGCGGGCCCAGATTTGGAACGATAATATTCCATATGGGCCATGCTGCGGAACGACGCGCCCTTCGTCAGTGCGCGCACCCAAACATCGCGAGGGCCGCACGCCGGTACCGGCAGTGGCTCCGACACGAGATCGGGGCAGTGGTACTCTTTGAGCTCGGCTTGAGGATCGAGGCCATCGCGGCCAATACGAATCTCTTGGCGGGGGCAGTTGTTGGTCTTCGATGACGCCTCGAGCGAGGTCTTGGTCTTCGGCTTTCGAAGACCGCTGTGAAAGAGGTAGCTCACAGAGCCCGGTCCGGTCACCAAATCGATGCTGCCGTCGCTCTTCACGCCGTCGAGCGTAATGCGACGCAGGTCGCGAGGGCGACTGCTGCGGCGGGCTGCTTCTAGGGTCGCGATCGGGTCGACCGAGTGTGGCCACCCGACGATCCCGCGCGTCGTGCTCGGCGTAGCTGCCACCTGAGCCTCCGGTCGAACCACGCCCTTGGCCCAGAGCGAAAGCCCGATGCAGAACATCATTGAACCCAAGAGAACGACAAGTCCGGCAAACCGGTCCTTGAGCTCAAGGTAGCGAGGATCGGCGATAATCGGCCCAGGTTTGGACATCCAAGCCGTTGGTATCAAAGCTCCCGATCATTTGCCAGGACCGATCCATGCATTTTTTCCTGGGTCCACCCCAATCCTGCAATTTCGGGTTTGCGGTCTGCGAGGACTCGAGGTAAAGACCGCTCGCTCGCGGCCCTGCCATGGGGCCGTTCAGCAAGCAACGCTCGGGCGCATAACTCAGCGGTAGAGTGCGTTCTTCACACGGACGAAGTCGCAGGTTCAAACCCTGCTGCGCCCACAACGATGACGGAAAGGCCGGTGCTAAAACACTGGCCTTCGCTGTTTCTGGGACCTACGTCAAAGGCAGAAGTAGACGACCTCTCTTCGATTTACATGTACTCGGTCTCGATTGCACTCGCCCCAGATCCTGCCGCGCCTCACACATGACTGACTCCAGCCCGCCCGAAGTCCTTAAGATCCAACGCCTTGCTCCTGGGGGTGAAGGCGTCGCGCGCCGATCAAATGGTGAGGTCGTCTTCGTTGCAGGAGCGGTTCCTGGCGACTTGGTGGAGGTTGGTTCTATTATGCGCAGCGGTGGGGCCCTACGTGGCCAGCTTCTGAGTGTCGCGGCGCCCAGTGTCGATCGACGCGAGGCCCCATGCTCCTATGCAGGAGAATGCGGTGGCTGTGACTTCATGCAGCTTCGACCAGAGGCGCAACGGCAGGCGAAACTCTCAATCCTCCTTGACGCGCTGAAGCGCATTGGCGGGGACCCACCTCGGCCCGCGGACATTCAGTTCGTTGCTGCGGCAACGTCCTCTCGGCGGTCGCGTTTGCGACTGCACGTCTCGGGAGACGGCACCTGCGGCATGTTTTCCGCACGCTCCCACCGAGTGGTACCCGTGGCGTACTGCTTGGTGTCGGATGAGAGGATCAACGGCATCCTCTCGAGCCTGAGTCAACTCGACGACGGGAACAGGAAGCGGCTCAGCTTCTGTGAACAGATCGAGCTACGTAGCGCCGAGTATGCCCCTCAGCTTGCGGTTCGCCTGTTTCCCCGCAAAGGAATCAAGCTTCGAACGGAACTGTACGCTCAGATTTTCCCGAGCGATGCCCTACTAACCGTAGTCGGTTCAACGCAGGACGACGAACAGACACAGCTAGCGCGAATCACCGAGGAAATCTCGATCCCGGTCCCGCTCTCCGGATTCTCTCAGGTGCGCGCCGATGTCAATCAGCAGCTTGTCGAAGCCGTAGTGAGAGTCGCGGAGCTTCGCAACCACCGCACCTTTCTTGACGCCTATGCCGGCGCCGGAAACTTCACGATTCCGCTGCTCTGCGCCGGCCTTGAAGGGCGGGCAGTGGATGTCTGGGGGCCGTCTATCATCGCGGCCCGCGCCACAGCCCGAGATCTCGGTCTGCCCTTCACTGGATTCGATATTGGGGACGCGCGAACGATGTTGGAGCACTTGGCCAAAGCCAAGCGTCAATTCGACTACATTATTCTCGATCCTCCAAGGCACGGCGCAAAGTCCGTCCTCGAGGTCGCGCTTCGACTAAAGCCACGCACCCTCGCATTGGTGGCGTGCGACCCGGTTTCGCTTGCGCGCGAGCTTGGAACCCTGACCGCAAAGGGCGCCCGAATTGGATCGCTCACGATGTTCGACATGTTTCCGGAAACGCACCACTGCGAAACGCTGGCGGTGGTTGACTGCATCGAATAGGCGCATCGGCTAACCACCGAGTGCCCTCACTCCAATGCGCCGTTGGGAAAGGCCTGCCGCCGCGTCAAGTGCGGTCGACGGGCAACCCAAGTACCAGCCGGGGACCGCGCCAGCGGCTTTGCCGGCGTCGTTGATGGAGCGCTTTTTTGTGGTTGATCCGTCGCGCGCGCATGGGCGTCGTTCGTGTTGAAGCTTGCGGCCGCTTGTCGTAATGCACCGTCTGCGCAATGCGCATTGCGCTGCTCATGGGCGTCGTTCGGGATGAAACTTGCAGCCGCTTGCCGTGATGCACCGTCTGCGCAATGCGTAATGCACTGCTCACGGTCCATCGATCGCCGCATCGAGGTCTTCCATCTGGTCGTAGTAGTCGTCGTTCTCGAGGTTATCGAAGCGCGTGTATGCGCCCGTAAAACGCGTTTTCACGGTGCCGGTCGGGCCGTTACGTTGCTTCGCGATGATAATCTCAGCGATGCCTTTATCTTCAGATTCCTCGTTGTAGTACTCGTCGCGGTAGATAAAAATAATGGCATCAGCGTCCTGCTCGATCGCCCCCGATTCGCGCAAATCGCTCAACTGTGGGCGCTTGTCCTTCGTGTTCCGAGTCTCCACGGATCGATTGAGCTGGCTCAACGCAATCACGGGGACCTGGAGCTCTTTGGCCAATTGCTTCAACCCACGCGACAACTCGCTGATCTCTTGCTCGCGGCTACCGGCATCACGCCTTCCGTGCATCAGCTGCAAGTAGTCTATGGCGACTAGTCCCATCTTTTCGATGCGCGCCCGCCCCTCAGTTGGCTTGCGGCTAATCTCCGCTTGTAGTCGGCGGATCTTTGCTCGAAGGTCCAAGAGACCAATGGCTGGGGTGTCGTCCAACCAGACCGGCATCGTGCCAAGCCGCGCAGCCGCCTCGGTGAGCTTACTCCAATCCTTGGGATGGACGTTACCCTTGCGGATGTCACTCATTCCAACCCGTGCCTCACTCGCCAGCAACCTTGCTGCGAGCTGCTCCTTAGGCATTTCTAGGCTGAAGAAAGCGACGCCCCAGCCGGGCCGCTCCGCCGCATTCTCGCCATAGGGGTCGTTTGGATCCATCGGTCCAACCACGCGCGGACGTGCAACGTTGAGCGCCAAATTGAGAACGAAAGACGTTTTGCCCATGCCAGGACGACCTGCGACGATGTAGAGGTCACCCGCGTGCATACCTGCCATCATTCGGTCGAGCTGCACGAAACCTGTGGGAATTCCGGTGATGCCACCGCCGTGTTTCGTCGCTTCGTTCAGGATCTTAAACGCCTCCACCACGGCGTCGCGCAGCGGGACAATGCTGCTGGACTCGGGTACCCGCGCGATGTCGAAGATGGACTGTTCCGCACGATCGATGAACGCTTGTACCTCGCCGCAATCTCCATAACCTTCGGCGGCAAATCGCTGGCAGGTTCCGATGAGCTGCCTCAGGCGCCACTTCTCACGCACGATGCGCGCGTGCGTATCCACGTTTGCTACTGCCGGCGTGGCGTCCGTGAGCTGCGCCAAATACGGTGTCCCTCCGATCTGCTGTAGGCGCTCACGATCCTTCAGCCAGGCCGCGACAGAGATTACGTCGACGGCCCGCATCGCGCGCTGCAGGTCAACGATTGCCTCAAAAACCCTGCGGTTCGCTTCGGAGTAGAAGTGCTCGGGGGTCAATATCTCATTGACCACGTCGAATGCCTCGCGGCTCAGCATGACTGCGCTCAGCACTGCCGCTTCGCTGTCGACGTCATTCGGTGGCACACGGCCACCCACCATAACTGGCTCTGCGTTGGTGGCTCCTCGCATTTTGTCTCGCAGCTTAGCGCAACCACATCCGAAGACCTGGACAAACGGAGCGCTTTGCGTGCTGACGAAGAATTGCGCAAATTCTCTGTTAAACAGCAAAACCCCGAGCGACAAAACGTCCCTCGGGGTTCGTGCCGTAGTCCGATGAACTTACGCCTTCTTGACCACTTCCACCTTGAGTTGAGCGGTCACGGCAGCATGAAGCTTTAGCGGCACTGTCGTTACCCCCAGCTGCTTGATGGGCTCGGGCAACACGATCTTCTTTCGATCGATTGTCTGGCCCGCAGCGGCAAAGGCTTCCTCGATGTCGCGCGCGGTTACGGACCCGTACATGCGACCCTCGTCGCCAACGGACCGCTCAATCTTGACCGACACTGTCTCGATGCCAGTGGCCGCCTGCTTAGCCTCCGCTAGCCGACGCGCAGCCGCTGCCAGAGCTGCTTTCTTGAGCTCCTCGAGCCGCGCCAGGTTCGCGGAGCTAGCCACAACCGCTAGACCACGTGGGATGAGAAAGTTGCGAGCGAATCCTGGACGAACGCGGATGACGTCACCACCCAGGCCCACGGATTCGACGTCCTGCTGCAGAACCACCTTGATTGGAGTTGCCATTGATTCTGCCTCCTTTACTCGTTCGAGGTGAACGGCATGATCGCGACGTTTCTGGCGCGCTTGATCGCTCGCGTCAGCTCACGCTGATGCTTGGCGCAAACGCCCGAAATGCGGCGTGGCACAATCTTGCCCCGCTCGGTCACGAAGTAGCGAAGTGCTTGGGGATCCTTGTAGTCGATCACGAGTGCTTCATCTGAACAGTACGCGCAACCACGTCGACGTGTGCGACGAACCCCGTTGCCATTCAGGTCCCGATCTCCGCCGCGGTCCATTCCGCGGTCCATCCCACGATCCATTCGATCTTTGTCTTCTCTCATGACGCATTCTCCCGACCTGCGGGGTCCGTGGTGAGATCGTCAGCACCCAATTCGCGAAGTACCTCTAGCTCGCTCTGCTCGTCATCGTAGACATCACGATTACGACGCTGACCTGGCTCGGGGTCGATGAAGCCAAGCGCTCGCTCAAGCGCTTTCTCGTCCTCCACGTCCTCTGGCAGGTTCAGCTCTTCAAACTTGATCGCCTCGGGATCGACCACCACTTCGGCCACGTCGACGTTTGGATTCGCGACAATGGTCTGATACTTGATCACGTCGTCGATCATGCGGAACGTTCGTTCCAGTTCCGCCACGACGGTGGAACCACCAACGTATTTTAGGAAGACGTAGACTGCCCGCTTGTAGCGACCCACGGAGAACGACAACTGCCGCCTACCCCAAGTCTCCACAGTGAGAAGCTTCGCGCCTTCACGTTGAAAAACGTCCTCGACGCGCTGCGCAACTTTGGCGGCAGCGTCCTTCGAGACGTCCGGTTTCATCAAATAGATTGTTTCGTATTGTCGATACCGCATCTTCTTTGCGGCTGCTGTCACGGTCATACTCTCTCCTTGTGGACAATGGCCCTCGCCGATTCACGACGAGAGCAAGGAGTCATGGTTTCGGTCTCCGGTTGGCCACATTCATCGCGCTCGAAATGCCTCGCTCGATCACGTGACCAATCACTTCAACCGCCTTACCAACCATCTCTTCCACAACTGTCTGGTCAGCAAGGGGGAACGCACTTAGCACATAATCAGACGTCGTGCTTGCGCCACCTGGCGCCCGCCCAATCCCGCATCGCAATCGAGCGTACTCGTTTGTGCCCAGCTGCTCGGAGATGGACTTCAGTCCGTTGTGTCCTGCTTCCCCACCCCCGAACTTGAGCCGAACATCCCCGGGCTCCAGATCCAGCTCGTCGTGAACTACTAGCAACGTTGCTGGGGCCAGTTTGTAGAATGCGAGCGCTGCTCGAACGCTGTGTCCCGACCGATTCATGTACGTCATCGGTTTCAGGATCACAACGCGTTCACCTGCCACATCCAACTGAGTCAGCTCACCGTCGAAACGCGCACGAAACCCGTTGGCCCCGTGTCGTGCGACAAAGGCGTCGACGACTCGGAAGCCAACGTTGTGGCGTGTTGCAGCATAGCCCGACCCGGGATTACCCAAGCCGACAAGCAGGATCACTTACCTTTGCCGCCAGCCTTCCCACCAGCGGCAGGTGCTTTCGCCGCACCGCCTGCTGCTTTCGACGCACCGGCGCCTGCTGCTGGCTTCGCTTTATCGCCCGCACCCGCAGCAGCCGGGGCAGCGGCGGCTGCGCCACCCGCAGCAGCCGGAGCTGCAGCGGCACCTTCCGCCGTTGTTGTGGCAGCCTCATCAGCCCCTGTGGACTCGGTGACAACGGCAACGAGCGTTTGTGTCGGGGCCAACCGAATGCTCACACCAGCCGGAAGAGCCAAGTCTTTCACTTGGATGTGGCCGTCCAGCTCGAGCGGAGTCACGTCCACGCTGACCTTGACCGGGATGTCTTGCGGCAGACATCGCACGGGTAGCTTTCGAAACACGACGTGCATCGTGCCGCCCTTGATCGTCCCCGCGGCCTTGCCCGTTGTCTCGAAAGGAACATCGACGTCCACCGGTGCATCGAGTGCAATGCGGAGGAAATCCGCATGCAGTAGTTGCCGACTAACTGGATGATATTGGAAGTCGCAGAGCAACGCTGGGAAGCTCTCTCCGCCTTCCAGATTCAACTCCAGGACCGTGTTGCGGCCGTGCGCTGAGCCAATCACATCGACCAACGCCTTGGGAGCGACTGCCAAGCCAACGGCTTGCTCGCCTTTCCAGTAAGCGGTGGCGGGGATTTTGCCCTGTGCGCGCAGCCGGGCGGCAACGCCTTTGCCTGTCTCACTCCGACGGGTGACTGCAACTTTAGTAAGCTCCATGATCGTCTCTCCTCAGATGTCCTCTCGACCCTGCGTCTCGAACTGTCACCCGCACGTCACACGAACAGCGAGCTGACTGACTCCGCATTGTGGATGCGGCGAATGGCTTCTCCTAACAAACGGGCTGTAGAAAGATATTTCACTTTGCTGCAGCCCGCTGTGACTGGACCCGGCGGAATCGTATTCGTCACGACTACCTCGTCGAGCACCGATGCTTCAATTCTTTCAATTGCTGGACCACTCAGCACACCGTGCGTGGCACAGGCAACGACCCGCTTGGCCCCGTTGTCCATAACGGCCTTAGCCGCATTGCACAGGGTTCCCGCGGTGTCGATCATGTCATCGATGATGATGCAATCCTTGCCTTGCACGTCACCAATCAGATGCATGACCTCGCTCACATTGGCCTTTTCCCGACGCTTGTCGATAATTGCAAGCCCTGCGCCCATCCGCTTCGAAAATTGCCGCGTGCGCTCCACTCCGCCCGCATCGGGCGAAATGAACACGGCGGCGGGTCCGAAGTTTTTGCGCAGGTAATCATCCAGAAACACCGGCATGGCGTACAGATGATCGAACGGGATGTTGAAGAACCCCTGA
>JBLNFG010000939.1:0-10648 GCA_050263495.1 Myxococcales bacterium
AGGTGCATCGAGAGCGCCATGCATTGATCCCAAATGCTGTAGGCAAACAGATCGCCCTCTTCGATGCGCTTGAAGAACACGGCCCCCGTGAACATGACCGGCGCTGTCTCACCTGCCGCGCGAGACACCTGTAGAATTACTCCCGTCAGAATCCCCGAGATCGAGTTGGGCAGCACGATTCCGCGAATCGTTTGCCAACGCGTGGCCCCGATGTTCCAGCAGGCCTCACGAAACGACGTCGGCACCGAAGACAACGCTTCCTTCGTGCTCGCAATGATCACCGGTAACGTCATGATCGCGAGTGTCAGCGATGCCGCCAACACGGAGCGCCCAATTCCTGCAAAGATCACGAACGCGCCCAAGCCGAACAACGCGTGCACGATGCTTGGGACACCAGCGAGATTGACAACGGCCAAATGGATGATGCGGGTAAGCCAGTTGTCTCTTGCGTACTCGTTCAAGTAGATGGCCGCTAGCACGCCTATGGGTGCAGAGATCAGCAAGGAGACGGTGACCAAGTACAAGGTCCCGAGCAATGCTGACCAGATCCCCCCTTGCCGCATGCCATGCGTGGGATTCGAGAGTAGGAAATCAAAGGAAAGGAGCGGCCAGGCTTGGTAGAAGAGATAGCCCACTATCCCGAGCAGGGGCACCACCATCGCTGCCGCCATCGACCCGAGGACGACGCGCGCAGCCCACTCCCAAAGGAGTTTGTGCCGACCGTGTCTAGTGCTCTGAAACATGGTTAGCCCTTCCGAATGCCTTTGACCACCAAATCCGCAGTCACGTTGACGGCCATGGTAATCGTGAAGAGGAGGATGCCGATGATGAACAGAACTTGGTAGTGGTCGGAGCCCGCAGGGGTTTCGCCTAGCTCAGCTGCGATGGTTGCCGTTAGGGTTCGAACAGGGTCGAAGATGCTATGCGGGATATTTACGGCGTGTCCCGTAGCCATCAACACCGCCATGGTCTCGCCCACCGCGCGCCCAACTCCGAGCAGGATTGCGGCAAGTAGGCCATTCTTCGCGGCGGGCAGCAGCACCCGATACACTACCTGCCAGTGCGTTGCACCCATGGCTGTGGCTGCCTCACGGTAGGAGTCTGGAACGGCCTTAAGCGCATCCTCACCGATGCTGACCATGATCGGCACGCTCATCAACGCCAATAGCACCGCGCCATTGAAGACGTTCAAACCCACCGGTACGTGAAAGATCTTTTGAATCAGGGGATTCATGACCGAGATCCCGATGAATCCCCACACTACCGACGGAATGGCCGCGAGCAGCTCGATGACAATCTTGAGCGTCTCCTTGATCCGCTTGCTGCAGAACTCCGCAAGGAAAACGGCAGCACCGAGTCCGAACGGTACGGCGATGAGCATTGCCAGGCCGGTAACGCTCGCCGTGCCGACAATGAGTGACAGAACGCCGTAGCGCACGTTGCTTTGTGAGGTTGGAAACCAATCGGTCGTAAATAGAAACTTGGTAAGGCTGAACCTCTCACTGAATAGCAGCCCGACTCCCTCGCGGAACACGAAGAAGAAGATTCCAAACACGAACAGTACGGCACTGATTCCGCAGAGACGGATCAGCCATTCGAGCGCCTTTTCGCTCACAATTTCCCAGGTCGGACGCGCGGCCCTAGTTCGGCGCACATCGGCATTAACCGGTTGCATCCGTTCCGTCTCCATGAACTCCATGAGCGGTGGTGACTTTTGAACGTGTTCCGTCATGTTCGGACCTCGAGTCGTCGCTTACTGAGTGAGCGGAATGTATCCAGTCTTTTGCAGGATTTCTTGGCCGGGCTTGGACATGACCCACGCTAGGTACTTCGAAGCAGCGGGGCTCGGCTCCCCGGGGGTGTACATGTAGAGAGGCCTGGAGATTGGGTAGCTCTTGTCGTGGATGGTGGCGACGCTCGGTGCAATGCCCGGTTCGCCCTTGCGAGCCGACACCCTTAGTATCTTGACCGCTGGCGTCGCGTACCCCAAGCCGCTGTACCCGATCGCGCCCGGCGTCCTCGATACGAGCTCCACCACGTCTTTCGAGCCGTTCATGTCCAGTGAACCCTGCCTGAAGTCAGCCTTCTTGCCCAAGACGTGCTCACGAAAGTACTGGTACGTACCGGAATTGTTCTGTCGACTCACCCGGATAATCTCTTCCGATTTTGCACCTGGCACCGTGATTCCGAGATCCGACCATTTGCTGATCGAGCCACCTTCGCGATAAATCTCCGCTAGCTCCTGCACGCTCAACTGCACGATCGGATTGTCTTTGTGGACGTAGATCGCTAGGCCGTCGTAGCCAACCAAGAATTCCTTGGGTTCTTTGCCCGTAGCCTTTTTTGCCTTTTCGGCTTCTCCTGGCTCAATCTGTCGACTCGCGTTGGCAATCTCGGCGGTCCCATTGATGAGCGCCGCCATCCCCACGCCAGTGCCGCCCCCAGAGACCTCAATGGAAACGTCCTGACTCACCTTGGCGTACTCTTCGGCCCACGCCTGAGCGACGTTTACCAACGTGTCTGAGCCGATATTCTGAATCGAATGCTTACCGTGTGAAGCACCCGAGTCCTGATTGCTCGTGCCGCGCTTGCAACCGAAGGAGATTGGTGCGACGGCCAGAACCACCGCCATCCATCTTAGACACTTTACGAATGTATTGGTCATTGGCTTACTTTCGTTTAGGAGCCGCGTTCATCAACCAGCACTGCCTCGACGAGATCCCGAATCTGCTCGATCAGGAACTGGTACGTACGCTCGAGTCCAGCTTCCACGTCCTCGCTACGGATCCCCTCAAGCGTTGGCTGCACGCCGCTCCAATCCAAACAAACTACCTTCGTGGGTGGTCGTGGAAAAACCGACTGCGCATCTCGGCTTAGAGCAACGACGATTTGGTACTGATCGAGGTATGGAATCTGTCCGACGGATTTGGCGTTGTGGCGCGCCACGTCCAGGCCCTTCTTACGTAGGAACGCCATCGTATCCGGGTCGATGGATTTTCGTTCGAGCCCGGCGCTCGAGAAGATGAACATGGGCTGATTGAGTGAGTTTCCGATTGCTTCGGCGACTTGGCTGATGGAGCTGTTCGATTCATCCACGAACAACACGCGGTAAACGTCACTGCCCAAGTGCTTAACGTATTCGCCGGTGCAGAGATAGAGGACATCCTGGCAGACGTTCTTGGCTTGGTCAGCGACGCGTTCGAACCGATTCAAAATATTCTGGAGCGGCGCCAGCGCTTCGAGCGGGATCTTGCCGTCTTTCTCTAGATTCAATAGATCGAGGCTCAGACGGTGGCGGAGCTCATCCACCAAGTTTTCTTGCAGGATCGTGTGCTTGGCGAGCTCGGTATTCTGAGTCGTGAATGCCTCCACCGCGGATCGCACCATGGGTATTGCTAGATCGGCGATCGGGGTGAAGAGATTCGTCGGCACTGGGGTACCAAGCCCGTAAAGCGCCAAGGTTTGCCGCGCGATGCTCTCGGCGTAGTCACCCACCCGCTCGAGCTGCGCGTTGATCTTGATCGTTGCGTAGGCGAACCGGAGGTGGCGCCCCACCGGCTGCTGACGAACGATGAACTCCAGGCTCAATCGATCGATTTCCTTCTCGAGCTCATCAATGCGTTGGTCTCGCAGAATGACCGAATAGGCCAGCTGGCGGTTCGCCTCCGCCAAAGCCCGCAAACAGCCACGTAAGGCTCTATCTGCGAGATTTGCCATCTCCTGGATTTTGCCCCTGATCCTGTCCGTATCGCGCTGCAGGCTTTCTTCGAGGTGTGTCACGAAAGTTCCTCACTTAGGCTGCGCGGAGAATCTGCTCACCCACCCGTGACATCGCGGTGACACGGCCGTGACACCTCGCGAAAAACATTTGGGAAAGCATGACACCGCGAAAATGTGCGTCTCAGCATACCTGACGCCGCAGACCTTGCGTCACAAATCACGCGTCTGCTAGCTCTTCCCAATCGGCCGTAGTAATGACGGTCCTTCTATGTCGCTCATCGCTTCGTTCCTGCCGCGAAGCACCACCGTGCTGGTGCTGGGCGCCCTCGCGCTGGCTCCTACCGGCTGTGGCAGAAAAGCGCAGCAGGGCACAGCTCAGAATCGCAGTGTGGTCCCTAGCAGCTCGCCCCCAGCGCGCGGACTCAGCCCCGAGGATGCAAAGTTCGTCTTAGCCAAGGTCGGAGATGTTTCGATCACACTGGGCGACTACGCAGCTGCGCTCGATCGTATGGACCGCTTCGAACGTTTGCGGTACCAGTCCGCTGAACGACGTCAGCAGCTGCTCGACGAGATCATTAATCTGGAACTCTTGGCCCAGCAAGCACGGCGCGAGAAACTCGATCAAGAGCCTGAGGTCCGGCTACGACTTGATCAGGCCCTCCGTGACGAGGTGTTGCGCGACGTGCGCGCTCGCGTCGACGGCCCGGAAGCGCTGCCCACCGTGGAGGTGCGGGCCTACTACGAATCGCACCGCGCGGAATTCAAGGAACCGGAACGGCGTCGAGTAGCCGCAATTGTGGTGGCTGACGAGAGTCGAGCCAAGGCGCTCGTCGAACAAGCTCGAGCTGCGGATCCAATGGCGTGGGGTGTTCTAGTCCGCAAGAACTCGCTTCTGCGTCAAACCAGCGAGCAGACTCCACTGGAACTAGAAGGAGATCTCGGCATCGTAAGTGCGCCGGGACAGCCGCAGGGAACCGGGCCGAAGCTATCGGATGCAGTGCTGCACGCACTGTTCGAAATCCCAGCGGTGGGCGCCGTCTACCCCAAGCCAGTCCAGGATGGACAACGCTATTACATCTTGCGCATGACCGGCCGAACCGAGGCGCGTGAACGCAGCTTTGCGGAAGCGGAACGGAGCATTCGCGTGCGTATGGTAGAACAACGCATGGCAGCTGCGGAGCAGCAGCTGCTCGATGCCTTGAAGCAGGAATACACCGTCAGAATCGACGAGAGCGCCCTATCGCGGGTCAAGGTTCCAGCCGCTCCGCCGCACGAAAATCTGAAAGATGAGCTGCACCGCTGAACCCACCGGGACCACCATCGACCCCGCTATGCACGAAGACTGGCGCTGGCAGATGCGCCGTTCGGTTCGTACGGCACACGACTTAGCCCAGGCGTTGAATCTGTCTCCAGAGGAGTATGAGGCCGCAGAAGCCGCGCAACGCTCGGGATTCCCGATCGCCATCACGCCCTACTATCTCAGTCTCTGTGAGGCCAACAATCGTGCATGTCCGATTCGACTCCAGGTAGTGCCTAGCGCTCGGGAGCACCAGATCGTACCGGGCGACCTCCGCGATCCATTAGGTGAAGAGGCGCACGAAGTCGCTCCTGACCTGGTGCAACGCTACCCCGATCGAGCACTCTTGTTGGTGAGCGACCGGTGCGCAGTCTATTGCCGATTCTGCACTCGGAGCCGCATGGTAGGCGCTGGTGGCGGGCCGCGACCGATTGAACGCCTCGAGCCAGCACTGCAATACCTGCGCGTACACCCAGAGATCACAGACGTGATCATCAGCGGCGGGGATCCGTTGACGATGGCTACTGATCGGATCACCTCGATCGTATCCGCCGTACGAGCAGTTCCAAGTGTGGAGACGATTCGGATTGCGACCCGCGTCCCGGTCACGCTGCCGCAGCGAATTACGAGCGAATTGGTCGCTGCCCTAACGCCCTTTCACCCGATCTGGGTCATGACACACTTCAACCATCCTAGGGAGCTCACCCCCGAATCACGTCGCGCCTGCAAATTGTTGGTCGAAAGTGGTTTCCCGGTGAACAACCAGACGGTGCTACTGCGGGGCGTCAATGACGACGCATCAACGCTCTCAACTCTATTTCGAGCTTTGGTTCGCGAGCGTGTTCGGCCGTACTACCTGCTGCAAGCCGATCCGGTGCGAGGTACCGGCCACCTACGCACGCCCGTGCAAACCGGCATCGACATCATGGAGCAACTGCAAGGCCGATTGAGTGGCATTGCTATCCCGCGCCTAATCCTCGATGCTCCAGGAGGTTTCGGAAAAGTGCCGATTGGTCCGAACTACATCGTGGCGCGAGGTGCGGGGTATACCCGCGTGCGCACCGCTCGTGGTGTTGCTGTGGACTATTTCGATCCACCGTCGGACTAGCAGTTTGCGAAGGCGAATTGGGTTTGGGCGAAAGCTCAAAGCAACGAGCCAAGGGGTGTCCCGCAAGACCACTGACGTAATCTGAGGAGCGCAGCGACAAGGCCGCCTCGCGTAGCGAGAGGATCGGCGCTTTGAGTAGGGGGTTCAAACTGATTGGCGCTCTAGGCTAGGAGTGCCATGCCGTGTAGCGGCTGTTCCAAACGAGCCATCGATTGAATGGAGTCGCGCCACCGGCGGACCCTGAATTCCTGAGATGAGGTCCTAGCGATTGGATGGAATCGCACTACGACCTTCGTTGCTGCAAGCACGAATGCGCCGCGCAGCCGCTTCGGGTTTTCGATCGCTGTGTGCTACGCCGGGTAGCGTCGCGTTGGATCGCACATTCGTATTGCGCCTCTCTACAGTTTCCAGACGGACTGCCGAAATTTCCACAACCACCCAGAATGCAACGACGCGCATTCTGGGCCGAACGCGCGTGGTTATGCGCAAACAGACTAACGCTCAGCCGCGGAAGAATGACCTATGCCAATCAGCAAGCAACACTACCGAACTGTCACGACGTTTAGCCGGTGCTGGTGTAGGTGAAAGCGCGTCGTGCCACTTCAATAGCTTTTGTGAGGCATAAGTGAACAAGAGTCGACCATTCTCGGGAACGCTGACGAATCCGGTCACCATCCAAATGTCAGAACAGGGCCTTAGGCATGTAGCGCACACGCGTTCATTTCCTTGCCAACTGCAAGAAAGAACGGTCGTTCTAGGGAGACGTACACATTTTAGGTGCCTACTTGCGTTGAGCCTGCTTGGGTTCGCGTTGCTGGGTTGCGCAGAAGATCCGAACACCCCTGCAGACAATGGGGTCGGCGGAAACGCTAGCTCGACCACGAATCAGACCAACACGGGCGCTGGATCGAGCGACAGCACGGGCTCCTCCAGTGGAGGGTCCAATCCGGCCGCGTCGACGGAGAAATTCAGCTTTTTTGTGACCAGCTATAAGGCAATCGCCGAGCTCGCCGGTACTGAAGACGGCTTTGGTGGTGATTTGCGCTACGGGGAAACAGGGGATGGTTCTGGGCTGCGTGGAGCCGACAAGATTTGCACGGAGATCGCCGAACGCAGCATGGCGAAGAATGGAAAAACGTGGCGTGCGTTCCTGAGTACCAGCGTCGTCGACGCGATTGATCGGGTTGGAGAAGGGCCCTGGTACGACCGTCGGGGTCGCGTCTTTGCTATGACCAAGGCCGATCTCTTGGCAACACGTCCCATCGGCGCAGATCAAGCCATTATCAACGACTTTCCCAACGAAGATGGAGTCACCAACCACGCCCCGAATGGCTCCCAAGTCGACAACCACGACATGATCACGGGCAGCGGAATCGACGGCAAGCTCTATCGCGACAATCCCGTCTGCACATGTTCAGATTGGACCAGTTCGGCATTTGATAATACCAAGAAGCCGCGAGTCGGTCATTCGTGGCCACGCAGTGGCGGTGGTGGACGCACCGGATCGCCCAGCACGTCCGGGAACGTCGAGGGAATGTCCCATTGGATTTCCGCACTAGACGAGTCGGGTTGCGGAGCGGGCGTCAATATTGATCCTCTGAACGACACTGCTCCCGGAAGAGACGGGGCCATTGGATCAGGGGGTGGTTACGGCGGTTTTTACTGTTTTGCTTTGACGCCGTAGTGGACCCTCTGGATAGGACTTCAATCCTTACCGCTCCAAATTACCGGAGCACCAACGCGCTGCTCGATGTAACGCGTAACCGCTTCTGAAATCTGGTTCCGTTGATCGGACGCTGGAAACGACCTGGAACGGGCTGCTTGGCAAGGCATGGCTAGCTCGTGCAAAAGTTTTGCCCAGATGAAGGGCAGTTGCTCGACAGTCGCATGGGTGCGTCTTGCCCGCGTCCACCGGCCGGAACGCGAGCGAGCCCCCGGTTTCCCTGGGGACACGAGTAGCGTCGCAGCTGGCAAAAATACGCGGATGGCTCCATGCTTCGGCGATGCCATACCGCACGCGTCGCTGGTGGCTTTCCACATTCCTAGCGGTCTGCATGATTGGTTGCGGTAGTCGCGCGGATCTGGGAACCGCCTTGGACTTGCACGATCAGCAACCCAGCGCGACGGCAGCTGGAGCGTGGCCGTCGAGTTCCGGAGGGCGCACTGGTGGGGCCGTCACGACCAGTACTAAGGTAAGCAACAACCTCGGGGGATCGGGCGCGATGATTTTGGGTGGCAACAAGCCGCAAGGTACTTTGGGGAGTGCCAACGTCGGCGGCGGCACAGGTGGCTCGAAGGCTCCTTGGGCGCTCGCGGGTGCGGCTTCAGGCCGGATCGTTGCTATTGGGGATTTGCACTCGGACATCCAAGCGACGCGGCGAGCGTTTGAGCTTGCCGGTGCCACTAACCCTGATGGCGAATGGATTGGCGGCGCCTTAACCGTCGTGCAACTAGGGGATCTGATCGGTCGCGGCGACGACGAGCGCCAGGTGCTCGACTTCATCTTCGATCTGCGCGGCAAGGCGGAAGCCGCCGGTGGCAAGCTCTATAACCTGATCGGCAATCATGAAATTATGGCGGCCAGGGTGGACAATCAGGCGGTCGGTAACAATCCTTTCCCTGGGTTCGAGGACTTGCCTGATCTGGCGTTGGATGACCCGCGGCTGCAGCAACTGCCAGAGAACCAACGCGCTCGCGGTGCTGCGCTAATGGCGGGCGGCACCATCGCCAAACGCCTCGCAGAGTTCGAGACCGTGCTGCAGATTGGGCAGACCATTTTTGTGCACGGCGGGGTTACGCCCAAGTGGGCACAGTACGGCATCGACCAGATCAACCATGAGGTGAGCCAGTGGTTATCGAGCAACATCAGTGTACCGACATCGACGCTTGGTTACGATGATGGTGACCGCGTCATGTGGACGCGTCAGTTCTCGTCCGGTGTGGACGTTTCGGACTGCGCGCTGCTCGAGCAGACGCTTTCAATGCTCGGGACTAAGCGCATGGTCGTTGCTCATACCGTGCAGCCTACGATCCGTTCGCTCTGCAATGAACAGCTATGGATCATCGATGTTGGGATGGCGCGATACTACGGTGGCCCGATCGAAGTCCTGCAGATCGAAGACGACACCTACCTAACGGTGCTCCGGTACTAACCGACGCACGGAACACTCAGAATCCAAGCACGCTCGTCGGCTCATCCCGATCGTTCTTCGAACCATCTCCGAGCTGACCATAGGCATTGTCGCCCCAACATTGAAGGCCTCCGCCGGCCAATCCCGCACAGGCGTGACTGGCGCCAGCGCCGACCACGATTGCTGTGGACACGTTAAGTACCGCGACGGGGGTGGGTTGCGCATTACCACCACCAGCGCCGTTCCCCAACTGATCCGAGCCATCGTTTCCCCAACACTTGAGCGCACCAGTCTTCAGTCGGACGCAAGTGAAGTTCTGGCCTGCCGTGATGCTGGTTGCGTTATCGATGTAGCTAGCGCCAATCTGCACCGGAACGTTGCTGGAGCTCGTTCTCCCATCGCCGAGCTCGCCACTGGTGTTACTCCCCCAGCACTTTACCCCTCCGCCCGTGAGTACGGCACAGCTATGAGCGTACCCAGTCGCTATCGCTACCGCGTCAGTGAGGTTGCTCACCGCGACGGGCGATCTTTGATCTTGGTTCGTACCATTGCCGAGCTGTCCCGCATTGTTCTTGCCCCAGCACATCACCGATCCCCCAAGCATCAACGCGCAGCTGTGCGCTCCACCCGCGGCGATCGCAGTAGCCGTCGACTCATCGTTCGAACCGTCAACTCCCACGACGGCCATGGGTCGGGCGCTATTCAGATCAGAGCTCCCGGAGCCAAGCTGACCAGACTGATTGTCTCCCCAACACCGGACGGCGCCCACCGCATCTAACGCACAGCTGTGAAGGTTGCCGGTCGCAACTGCGCTGGCCCGGGCAATATCTAGAACCCTGAGCGGAAGACTCTGGGACTCTGATAGCGTTCCGTTGCCGATTTGGCCTGAGCTGTTGCCACCCCAACAAAAAACGAGTTGATCTCGGATCGCGCAGGTGTGAGCAGAACCCGCAGCAATGGCCGTTGAACGCACGCTGTTCACGACTCTCACCGGCTTGGTGCTATCCAGCCCCGCCTCATCACCCAACTGCCGAAGATGGTTACGGCCCCAGCACCACACGGTTGCGGTATCCACGAGTGCACAGCTATGATTCTCGCCAAGCGCAATTGACTTGAAGCATTCGTTGCGCAGTGACCAGCCATCGGTCTTCTTGGAGGGAATGCAGCGCCCGCAGGGGCTGGCATTATCGTTCTCATCAGGGGAATAGAACCTGGACTCGATGTAGCAAGCGGAAGCGCAGACTCCACTCTGACACACCTTGCCCGCGTCGCAGTTCGCGCCATTTGCGGAATCCAGAGCCGACCAACTGTCGAGCGATTTCCCAATTTGGCACGACTGACACGGATTGCTCGGATTTACCTTGTTGGGCTCGTAGAAAGCGCCTGCGATGT
>JBLNFG010000940.1:0-3154 GCA_050263495.1 Myxococcales bacterium
TGATAGAAGGGAGACCGTGGAAGGCAAAGTCCTAGCTGGACGGTTTCTCTTGCTCAAGTTGCTCGGACAGGGCGGCATGGGTTCGGTGTGGTTGGCGCGGCATCTCGAACTCGATATCGACGTCGCCGTGAAGCTGATGGATCCAAGTCTGACCACGAATAGTGAGGGGCTCGCGCGTTTTCGGCGTGAAGCACAAGCCGCCGCGGCGTTGAAGAGCCCCCATGTGGTGCAGGTCTTCGATTACGGCATCGACGGAGATACGCCCTACATCGCGATGGAGCTGCTACTTGGTGAAAGCCTTGCCAAGCGCCTAGAGCGGCAACGCTGTCTGCCTATTTCGGCGGCCACACCAATTCTCGTGCAGGTGGCTAAAGCCGTGGGAAAGGCCCACGACGCGGGGATAGTCCATCGCGATCTCAAGCCTGAGAATATCTTCCTCGTGGCGGACGACGACGAGAGTGAGATCGCCAAAGTACTCGATTTCGGTATTGCCAAACGCACGGGCAGTGGCGGCTTTGCAACCGGCGCAGTCCAGACACAAACCGGTGCGATGCTTGGCACGCCTTACTACATGAGTCCTGAACAGGCCTCGGGTAGGAAAGACATCGATTACCGTACGGATATTTGGTCCTTCGGGGTGATTGCTTGCGAGTGCCTGACCGGGCGTCGCGTGTTCGAAGTCGACAGCCTTGGCGGGTTGGTGTTAGCGATCTGCACCGAACCGATCCCCCCACCGTCGCAATTGGGTCCGGTCCCGATCGGTTTCGACGAATGGTTTGCGCGCTGTGTGAGTCGAGAGCGTGACGCCCGGTTCCACACCATTCGCGAGGCAGCGGCAGCATTGGATGCCATCAGTCGTGCGGCTACCAACGGAACGCCAGCCCCGGCTCGCTCTGCCATCATCTCGGCGTTGGGGACCTTCTCTGCACCAAGCGGCTCCAATTCAGCGCTGAGAGGGCCTGGCACGCTCACCGGCACTCAGGCTGGCCCAACCTCGATCACCTTATCTCATCTGGGCAACTCAGGGCGATCGCGCCGACTCTGGTTGGTAGCAATCGCTGGCGTCCTCGTCGGTGGCGGAGCGCTATTCCTTTGGTCGACACAATCGCCCCATGTGTCCACCGTGTCCGCATTATCGACGCACGCTACGCTTGAGAGTACCGGCAGCGCGCCGCAGCACGTAGTCGCCGCAGTAGCGTCGACGCCGAGTGTTTCGCCGCTTCCAAGCGTCACTGCCGTCCCCGCCGTGCCTCCCACCGTGTCGACGATGGACGCTACACCGACGAACACCGAAGCGAAGCAGCTTCAATCCAAGTCGCAGTCCCGCGCGAATAGGAATCGATCAAGACCCGCTACTTCCACGAACTCGGGCGTGGCCACGCCGCGCCCCCAGCCACCCGCCAAGCCAAGTCCCAGTGACAACTCGGTTGACCTCGCCTTCTAGTCGGAACCGCAGGAGTCTGCTCATGCTCGCATTGCGTCCGTCATTTCACTCAATTCTCGGGACCGGTTCGGTGATTCTGGCTTGTACGGCGTCTGCGCACGCCGCAGGTGCCGATGACGCGTCTCGCGCCGCTGCTCGAACGGCAGGCTATGAAGGGATCCGTGCCTATCAGGGCGGTGACTTCAACCTTGCCGTGGACAAGCTTGATCGTGCCTTCGGGGTGGTCAAAGTCCCAACGTTGGGCTTGTGGTACGCAAGGGCTCTCGTCAAAGTGGGAAAGCTCGTCGAAGCCTCGGAACGCTACCGGGAGGTAGTGCGGCTTGAAGTGACGGAAGGCAAGATCAAGGAGCAGAAGAAGGCCCAAGCAGAGGCCGTCGAGGAACTCGAGGCACTTCAGGCCAAGATTCCGGCTCTGACGATTACCGTGCAGAATGTAACCGAAAACACGGAGATCCTGTTGGACGGGAACCCTGTGGCGCAGAAGCTCTTGGGTCTCGCCACGCCGGCCAATCCTGGTGCGCATCGCGTCTCGGCCAAGCAAGATACGCAGAGCGTAGAACGAACGGTAACACTCAGCGAAGGCGACAAGAAGTCGGTCGAGCTGAAGTTGAAGCCTGCTGCGAAGGGGAATGAGCGCGCTTCGTCCGCGATCGAATCAGACCGACCGGAGCACGAGCAGCGCGAGCCGCACATGCCGCCTGCGCGTCCAGCGCCGAGCGGCGGAACGCAGAAGACCTTCGGTTGGATTGGTTTGGGCTTGGGCGGCGTGGCCACGATAGCTGGCAGCGTCGCGGGAGTGCTCGCCATGTCCAAACGCAAGCAGCTCGACGATAGCCAGTACTGCACGGGCACCGTTTGCGAGGCTGAAGTGGACGATCAGCGGCTGAGTTACAATCGGATGCGGACGCTCAGTGCGGCCGGGTTCATCGTTGGGGTGGTTGGAGTTGGCGTGGGCACCACGCTGTTGCTCACGACGCCCAAACCAAAAGAGAATCAGGTCGGAGTTTGGTTGGGGGTCGCTTCGGTTGGGCTGAAGGGGAATTTCTAATGGCAATTGCTAAGTATCGGCGCGGCGCGAGAGGGATTTATTCACTGGCCGTCTCTATGGCGCTCGTTGCCTGTGTGTTACCCGAGTACGATCGCGCGGAGTCTTCAGGGAAAGCTGGCAACCACGGAACCGGTGGAAGCGGCACACAAGGCAGCCAAGCGAGTGGCAGCACCCGCAATTCGTCCAGCAATAACCGCAGTGGTTCGGGCGGGCGCTCCGCTTCGGACGCAGGCAACGGAGGTGTCGGCAGTCGCGAGACGACTCAAGCGACGTATGGCGGTAGTGGCGCGGCGGACGCGAATGGCGGGGCTGTTGTTGGTGGCAACACTGCGCAAACCGAATCGAGTCACGTGTCAACGGGCGGCAATGAATCCGCGGGAGGCGCCGCTACGGGGCTCACGGGCTCCCAATTCGGGGATACCGGCGGGCGAAGCTCAAGCGGCTCCACCGGCGGCGCGATAGCGGGCGGAACGGGCGGAGTACAGGGGCTCACAGGCGGCACGAATGCTACGACCGTGGTCCCCACTGGGGGACGCGTCGTCACAACTACGGGCTCGGCGAGCACCTCTGGCGGCACGGTTGCCAGCTGCAGTGCTGGCGCCAAGGATTGCGCCAACGGTATCCCCCGAGCGTGCGTTAGCGGCCAATGGCAGCTGCAAACC
>JBLNFG010000941.1:0-3893 GCA_050263495.1 Myxococcales bacterium
CCGCTCGCTTACGTCCCGTCGCAGCCGCTCGCTTACGTCCCGTCGCAGCCGCTCGCTTACGTCCCGTCGCAGCCGCTCGCTTACGTCCCGTCGCTAGGGGATCAGTACAGTGGCTCGAGTACCGAGTTACTCAGCGGCTTGCTCGTCAGCAGAGACTGGAGCCAGTTGCGTAAGAGCTGAACTAGGCAGATCCGCCTCTGCCAATTGCTCAACAGACACTTCGCTCACCGCATCTTCGGGATCAAGATTGGTGCTCGTCGCGACCCTCGCTTTCTTTGGCCGACCACGCGTACGCTCACCTGCCCCCGCCGATTCAGGCTTTCGCGCACGCGGACGAGTCAGCAACGCGAGGGTCAGCGCGTCTAGCCGCGCATACTCGGACTCGTCTCCTTCAATGTAGACCTTCAAGAAGGCGATCGTGCGTGCAGCTTTCTGCGTCAGATCGGCCTCGATGATCCTCGCCTGCTCACGGAGCGCGTTCACAGAGGCTTCTGCCTCATCTACTTTTTCGAGCGCAGCCGCCAGTTCACCCGCAGAAGACTGCAACCGCCCCAGATCGAGATCAGGGAAGCGGAGCTCCGCGTATTTTTCCGCGTAAAGAGCCAACAGCTCACGCACGGGGGCGGAAAGGTGATCGTTCATACCTGAACACTTGCACAGATATCTATTGAAGGCAACCGCTTCTTGCGCGGACGCCAGCCCGGCGCCGCTTAGCACAATTTGGCGAGCGCCAGGCCTCGTCGCTTAGCCCGAGACGAATCTTACATACTGCGGATGCTTTGGTTGGTCAGCCCGTCGCGGTAACAGCCCGAGTGCGTGACGGCTTGGGTCGCGTCGAGGTAAAGGCCTAGGCGCATGACGGCCTTCGTCGCATGACGGCCTTCGTCGCATGACGGCCTTCGTCGCATGACGGCCTTCGTCGCATGACGGCCTTCGTCGCATGACGGCCATCGTCGCATGACGGCCATCGTCGCATGACGGCCATCGTCGCGGCACGGTGACCGGCGAGACCTAGTCGAGCTTCGTCTGGCACCACATCAGATCGTCGCAGTACGGTTGGCCACACGATTCCTTGTTCGACGTCTCCTTCACTCGAAAGATCGCCTGAGCGTCGCGCACGTCAGTTTGACCTTGAATGGCAGAGATTGCCGCATTGATGGCCATATCAAAATAGATTCGCTGCTCCGCCGCAACCGTCTTCCCGTCGGGCCACGGAATCCTGAGTTCGACGCTGTATCCATGCTCATCGATCGTTACGACGTACTGGTCGTCTGGAAGCGCCCTCTTTGTGCCGATCACGCTGGCTGCCATGCCTTTGTTCGAGGTCGCCCACGGGCCCGCAATGATATGCATTACCGAAGCGTCTTTCGTCACATCCCCACTCAAGTGATCGTCCGCGGAAATCATTAACTCAATGCTGTCTGCCCCGTACACGTACTCGATGTTCTCGGCTTTCTCGATGAATGGGTCGTCCACGCGGACAAATGCGTGCACATAGCTCTGCGACCACGCGATCCGCGCCGTAACGTGTTCGGGAAAGTCTCCGCGGCCGTGGATATTCGCCTCGTTGTACGCGAAAAACTTGTCAGCGTTTGAGAAATCGAACTGGAACGCGGGGACCTGGCAGAAGTCGTCACCGTTGCCATCTACGACTTGGGATCCTTGGAACTTCGGAATCGCGCGGCAGGGGTGTGCCTCCCCAGCGCATTTAGTTGCGCCACCCCCGCCTGCGACACCAGAAGGGTAACCACCAATCGCTACCCGTCCCCCATTGCCAACACTTCCGCCGAGCGGTGGCGTCCCACCTGCCAAGGTGACGTCGCTCGTTGTACCGCCGCTCGATACCCCTCCTGCCCCGCCACTTGTCGTTGCAGCACCCGCTGCTCCGCCAGTCGCTGCTCCGCTACTGGTTGTGCCTCCGTAAGGTGCCCCGCCACTCGGAGTGCTTCCATAAAATGCCCCGCCACTCGGAGTGCCTCCCAACCCAGCACTCGACGCGCTGCCCAGCGTACCACCGCTAGCAGGCTGCACTGGAGCCGTGGTGTTGCTGCAGCCAATAGCACCTGCGGCACCACCCGATCCTTCTCGTCCGCTCGCGCCCGCGGCCGCGCAGGAGGCTCGACCGAGACTCACTGCACAGCTCCCGGTGGAACACGGTGAAGCCGGGCCGTAGCCGTCCCCAGCTGGATTGCACATCTCGATGCCGGTGGGTGCACAACGTCCCTCGCCCTCTGCGCAAATGTCGAGCACGCACGTCCCCGAGCTATTGCAAAATTCGTTGGGACGACAGTCTTCGTGTTTGATGCACCCAAGGCACGCGCCTGTTCCGAGGTCGCACTTAGGCGTCGGTTCGGAGCAATTCGCGTCGCTGCTGCAGCTCTCTCTGCAAACGCCTTTGCGGCAGACCTGGCGCTCTCCAAGACAAGATGCGTCGTTGTTACACTCGGTGCACCTTCCCGACTCTTCGAGGCAAACCAGTTGCCCCGGGCACTCGAGCGTATTTTTGCAGTAATTGAGCTCACATCGATTCTCGATGCACACGAGCGATGCCGGGCAATCTGCGCTTACGTTGCAACGAACACAGAACCCGCGGGAGGTATCACATACCGGCCAAAGCGAATTACTGCATTCCAGATTGGAGTGGCACGACCTGCGTTCGGTGCACTCGCCCTCGACGCAGGTTGAACCCGCAGAACAATCCATGCCATCTAGACAACTGACACAGCGATGCTCTGCCACTAGGCAGCGGCGCGCGTTTGCAGGGCACTCCGCATCGAACATACACCCCGTGGGAGCACTGGCGCCCCCCCCTACGGGACCCGCACTGACTAGCGATCCAACACCGCTCCCGCCACCGCGGGTTGGATTCAATGGTCCGCTAGCACCCAGGTGCTCTGAACCACCGTTGCTGCTCCCCATCCCCGACGATTCGAGACGGCATCCGACAGCAGCGGTCAGGAGCAGAAACGAGCCGAATCGACCCAGCACCTGCGAACGCGACGCACAAGCAAACATGGCTGCAACGATGCCATCGTGCGAGTCGGAGGGTCAAGGACGCTCGCGGAATTGGTGGTAGCAGGCGCGACATTGACGTACCTGCGCGAGTGGTCGGCGGTGAGCGAACTTTTTACGGAATGCACGCGGCTGCCACGTTGGCTTCGCGGTACCCCAAACTTGCGGGTCGAGGACCGGCCGTCTTCCACACTTTAGGCACGAGCGTCGATCGGTTCGCGGCAATGGTGACGGCACTTGCATCACCTTGCGCGGATCCGCACTTACCGGCAGAGTCCTCGAGTATTGGGGGCACCAACACACTTCAGCCGCGACGCAATGATTCAGGCGCTGCCGCTAACGCGCACTTTGTGCAGTGGAACGCTTCCTTGCGAAGTCCGCATCTGTGTGCTTACGAACTGACTTCCGTGCGTCTGCACGCACACCGTGAAGGGTGCCGCTCCGAGAACAAGAGAGAAAACGCCTCGCGTCGACACGCAGCGAAGACAAGGAGCTCCCGCCGCAGCATTGCTTTGGACCGGCTCGACACGACCATCCCTGAGCTAGACAGAGACGGCCTCCGCATGCACAAATTCTGGAGGATCGTGCCGCCGGGACCGTCGAGTACCCCCTGTACAATCGATGGCCGTTACGGGCAGCGCTTCGTGCGTCACGCGTGTTCTGCGCCCAGCTATCGTCCCCAAACGACTGCACCCCTTCGTGCTCACGCCTGTTGGAGCGCCAGCTATCGTCGCCTGGCAACGGAGGTTGATCGAGCATCGCGTTGATGCTCGATCGATCAATGACGGCTCTAGTGCCGCTCGCCGGAAGTAGCGCCGGAGGTTGTTGTGACTCCATGGCGGCACTAGGCGACCGCGGAGCGGGCGCGGGGTTCGGGGTGA
>JBLNFG010000942.1:0-13688 GCA_050263495.1 Myxococcales bacterium
AATCGTGTCACGAAGTGGCAGTGCGATTGCGTTCGACGTGGCAGTGCGATTGCGTTCCAAGCATCGAGCTAATTGCCCGCAGAGTGCGTCGCTGTGGAGCCTAAAGCGACGGTTCGCCTTGGGCGAACACCCACGTGAGCTCGTCGTTGCCTTGGGCTCCGGCGAAGCGCAGCCCCATCGACCGCGCTTGCTTGGAAATTGTGGTTTGCCCGTCTGCGCGTAGCACCGGGAAGCTAACGCGATAAGCTCGGCGCCAAGGCGTCGTGTAGGGGAAGTAGGTATTCTCAATCGCGCCGGGGCGTTTGATCTCGACGATTTCTTTCGGCGCCGTTTCGCTGCCGGTGTCGTCAATCAAGCGAATGATCCATGCCGGCGCATCCGTGGATAGGTCGCCCCACTTGTGCTTCTGAGCCGAGAGCGTGAGGTAGAACTGATGTTCCCGTCGCGATTCGGCCAAACTACGTTCTAGCAGCGTACGGCGCTGATCGACGGTTAACCGATAGTCATCGGCGTAACGCATCACGTAGGCCCATCGAAAATCCCACGACTCGAAGGTGGCTGTGACACTGAGCACGTTGTCGAGTTGTTCTACCGAGAGCAATCGCGCCGAACGCGTCCAATGCTTGAGTACGCGGTCGTAATCCTCTGGAACGTACTCACGGGGACCCTCACTCGTGTTCACCGGTGGTGGCGCACAGGACAGTTGCCACGACGCGCAGACCAACAAAAATCCCCAAGCAAGCAGGCCACGCCAGGGAACAGTCGGGTGGGTGCGACGGGGAAGCATTGCGAACGCAGAATAGCAGCAACTCGGGCGCGCGGTCCAATTGGATGCAGCGCCACGATCACTCCGAGTATCAGCCCACCGTGGCCCTTCGGGCCGACTCTTTGAATCGAAATTGCGATAGGAGTCGCAGAGTATCAGCGAATCGGTCGCTGACCCCTTCGGGCCGAGTCCGTCGAGCGCCGTCGCAACAGCTTCCTGCTGCGCTTCCGCTTGTCGAAACCTGAGACCTAAATAGGTACCGAAATACTGTGCAATGTGCTCCAGAAGACTGGCAGCGTCCGAGGCGCAAGAGCCTAGTGCCGCTCGCCAGAAGTAGTGCCGGCAGTTACCGTTGCACCACGGCGGCACTAGTGCCGCTCGCCGGAAGTAGCGCCGGGGGTTGTTGTGACTCCATGGCGGCACTAGGCGACCGCGGAGCGGGCGCGGGGTTCGGGGTGAAACCCCGAGAAAATGAGGAGGGCCGCGGCGGCGAAGCCGCCCCGCGCAGCGGCGCCAAAAGGCGGCCAGACTTTTGGCGGGCGGCACTAGAGGGGCTCCTTTTGTAGGGCCTTGCGTCGTGCACTCCTGCGCGCGATTGGGCGCGGTCGCGTCTTGGGCGTTGGGCGGAGTACGCCGCAGTGCGAGTACACGGCGCTTCCTTATTCACCGTCACGAGCAGAACCGGCCCCTTACCCGAATCTATTTGTTTGCGTGCAGCCTCGTGATCGGACGCCAGTCGGCGAACCCATCCAAGGAACTTGTTGACTTCCAACCGCACCACTGGACAATTCCGACAGTCTAGACCGTTTTCATGTCTACGTTGGCCGCAGTCCTCGTTCGACAACATGCTCTCCCTCTCGAAGCCGTCGAGCAGGCGATGCTCCGGCAATCGCTGTTTGGGGGGGATCTCGCGACAAACCTGCTGGAGCTCGGAATTATCGACGAGAAGACACTGCTCGCATCCACGGCAGCGACGCTCGACGCACCAGCATTGGAATGCGGGCGCATCACTGACTTTGATCCGAGTTTGATGGCTGCATGCCCTCCCGCTCAACTGCTGGAACAGGTGTTTCTGCCGATCGGGATCGCTTCCGATAGGCTAATCGTCGCTACCTCGGCACCCTTGACTTCCGCCACCGTCGCTGAACTCGAGACCCGTTTCGGCAGGCCTGTAGCTACTCGAGCTGCACTCGAAGTGCGAATCCGACAAGCGCTTGCACTCGCATTAGCACAGCCGCTAGATGACCGACTCGCTAAGCTGCTCGCGCAACTTGACGGTGAGAACAAGGTGGCTGCTGAACACCCGGTGCCAACTCAGAGCGTTTCTGGGGAGAGTCTAGCACCCAAGCGCAGCCTACCTGCCGGCAAGATCAGCCTCGCACCGATGCGACGCGAAGCGAAGGCACACAACCAGTCACGATTGGGCCCGTTCACAGCCGCAATGGCTGAGATCGAGCTGGCTGCTGCCAAATCCCCTGGCAATGTGATCTCTGTCTGGCTCGACTTCACCTCGCAGTACTTCGACTACACTGCGGTGTTTGCTGTTCAAGGGGAAATCGCCGCCGGAAAGGCTGCACGAGGCCCTGGCACCGTCGGAGAGGCGTTTGCAAGGATTGGCGTACCGCTCGATCTCGCGGGGGCCTTACAACGGGCAAGAGCGTCCGCGTCCTGGCAGCTACTCTCTCTGGAACCTCGAGGCCTCGATCGTACGCTCGCGCGAGATCTTGGACGACCGATCGGACCGGTGATTCTATTGCTGCCTATTTGCATCCGGCAGCGCGTCGTACTCATTACGTACGGGGACCACGGCAACAGCAACGTATCGCTCGATCTCGTCGGGGATGTTCTCGCGCTCAAGCCGCTCGTGGAACGACACCTGGAGCGCCTGCTCGTGGAGCGTAAGCGCGGTGGAAGATCATCGCTCCCTCCGGTGCATCCCAGTCCCGCACCCCGCGATCGCAGGCTATCTGCGCTCGCGCAGGACGTCCGAGCTGCGGCTGCAGCTCGACGTGCAAGCTCGGATGCTCCAGCTGTCGAACCTCGATTGAACGAGGCCGGAGCAACGGAGTTCTCGAGCCCGCCCGAGGCACGTCCGCTGCCAGAGTCGGTCAGCACTGGGCTCGCTGGTTCACAGCCGATGTCGACGGTCGATACTGGTTCCATCGACGACAGTTGGGACCTGATACAGCCGGTGCTCAACGTTGGAGACACAGACGCGCCGCGCAACACGCGTGCACCAAGCAATCACCCCGATGCGGACCAGCGCGATGCCGTGCCACCCAATTCGGATTGGCCCGGCAAAGGAGGCACACGTCCTGGGGTTGCCCCTAAACTTGAGCTGGTTCCTGAGTCAGAAGAGGACCCTCACTCTCAGCCCCTCGCGCCTCCTGACTCTGCGAGGGACTCTTTGGCGGCGGTGCCCGCTGGTTTAGCAAAAGAGGAAACCCAGCCGAGCAGTGCGGCAGAGGAAAAGTTCCACCAGGAATTGGCGGCAAACCTCGAAGAATATCAGGAGCTGTTGGAACGTCTAAAGCGCGGCGATATGACCGCACAAGAGGCACTGGTCGCGAAGGGAGAAAGCGCGGCAATCTTTCTCACGCGGGCACTACCTGGACCAGTCGTAACGCCATCGCGCGCGCCGCGCATGGACGCTTCAACCAAGGCGTCGGATGCGGGACCCGTGCTGAAAGCGATTGTTGCCATGGGCGCCGTGGCGCGCCCTTATCTGATAGCGCGGACCTCTGATCCTGATCCCAAAGTTCGAGTATGGGCAATTCGTCTGCTTGGCGAACTTACAGGGCGAGAGTCTGCGCTCGCCGTTGCCGAACGCATCGTTCTCGACCGCGACGCGGAGGTACGGCGCGCGAGCTATCTCGCGAGTCAGCAGTTGCTAAGGGATCCAGAATCGGCTCCCGCACTGCGGGAGGCCCTGCTGCACACTGCCGCAGATCGTCAGGCGGTAATCACCCAGCGCCTCGCCGCAATTGATGCGGTGGCAGATCTTCGCGACTCGCAGGCAATACCGAGACTCATCGAGCTTTTGGCAGACGCCAATCCCGGTACCGCCGCGGCGGCACAACAGGCGCTGACCATTTTGGCACGACAGGACTTCGGCTACGACGCCAAGACCTGGACTTCTTGGTGGATCAACAACGCTGGCCGCGATCGAATCGAATGGGTAATCGATGCGCTCGAGCATCGGCTGCCGGCGATCCGCCAAGCTGCGTCGGAAGAACTACGACTGATCTCCCGGCTGTATGTCGGCAACTTCGACGACGACTCCACCGAGGCACGCGCCAGAATTCAGAAGAAGTACCGCGACTGGTGGGCGGCCGGAGGTCGCTCGCAATCGCTGCCCTCAAAGGCGTGAGCAGCTCGCTACCACACGAACCAGCACGATCTCGCGGGTCGAAACGGCGCGTTCACCGTGTCCCGAAATCCAGGACGCGCAGAGATGCGTCGGTTGTGGGTACGCCATTGGCCCCAGCGGATCGAGACGGCTACCACGTGGAGATCTGGATGGGACGGCTAGGGGCCAGGGCCGTTCACCCCGAACCGATTATCCGGCCTTCATTTTGCTCTCGACGAATGAGCACGACGCGGTGCATAAACGCAGTCAATGGATGTTGAAACTCTTGATCCGGGTCTTCGAGCCGCAAACTGCGCACTCTCAGGACAGAATCAGCGAGAAGCCAGCCGGTTTGCATCCATCGAGCTGAGGTTCACAGATCCTCGTACGGGGCCCTGGGAGGTTGCCGCGATGACGTGCGTAGCCACCGCGTCATTCTTGGTCGTCCTGGGCGTCTGGTTCTTGTAGTTCCGGCTCTGGGACGGTGAAGTTCACGTACGGCAGCCGGCGTTCTCCATCGCGCGCTGTGCCGGACGATGCACACCGATGCGGGACAAAGTCGAGATGACGCGTCGTGCTTCGTCACAGCGCCCCTGAGTTGCGAGGGCTGTAGCACGAGCAACGCCAACACTCGCGATTTTTGCTCGTGCGGGTGTCGCAGCGGTTCTGCCAACGCTGTTCTCACAGAGTTGGTACTGCCCGACCGCCGCATCGAGATCCGTGTCAGCCAAGGTCGAAGCTTGGGTGCACTGCTGCAGCCCAGAAGCGGGACCGGCGGGAGCTGGCTGGGGTGCAGTTGGAGCAGGCGTCGGCGTGGGAGATTGTGGCGCAGGGAGGCCCAAGGGCGGTAGCCCTGTCGAGGTCAGCACCGGTGGGAGGGTGATCGGAAACGGAAGCGAGAATGGGTTTGGATTGCTCGGCGGCGGTGCCGAAGAGCTCGGAGGTGTGGGTGTGCCGGAAGAACTGGCTTGTGGCGCAGGCTGGCTTGTCCCTGAGGCATGCTGTGGTCGCGGCGCGGCCGGGGCTGGCGAAGCGACGACGGGCGAGGGCTTAGGGGAAGAAGCTGGAACATGGCCAAGTGGCGACGCAGGTTCCGCGGCAATCTCAACGACAGATGGGTCGATGGTGGATAGGGTAGGTCGGGGAGGTTCACCTCCCGTCTCCCTTTGCGTACTAAGCCACCATAGCCCAGCGGCAGCGCCACCCAAACCAACGAGGGAGACGAAACCCACCAACCAAGTTCCGATTCCGCGCCGCGATGATCTTGCTGCGCGTGCGGGTGGCGGCGCGATTACTGCACTCGGACGAGCCAATGACCGCTCTGCCCCGAGTGCCGGATTGCTGGGATGAACCAGCGACCCATCGTGCCGCAGAGGTAGATTTCCGGGATCCGTACCAGTCCCAGAATGGCTCGGTACGGAGGAGAGTGCCGGCGCTGTCGTGCCCCGGGCAAAGCTACCGTCCACACGAGCTTCCGGCAGCTCGGCCCCTGCGCTCCGTAGCATGGACGGCTCCGTGCGAGTTCCGAGTGCCGGAACATCGGGGCTCGTTGCACCCTTCGCCCAGGTACTCGCCCGCGAGAGATCCGGCTGCGATGGTTCGATCATCCGTGACATCTGGCCAGGCGCAGTACCGCTGGCGAAACACAGCCGACGATAGAACTCGAGTGCCGACTGCGGGCGTGCACTTCTCTGCTTGGAAAGGGCCGCCCGTACAACCTCCTCCAATTCGTGCGACACTGGCACCGCGAATCGAGCCGGTTCCACACTGATGTGCTGATGTGCCCACTGCCACGGTGTATCGCCACCATCGAACGGCAGCTTGGAATTCATCATTTCGTAGAAGATGATCGCGATCGAATAGATATCACTCGTGCGGTCGAGCGGTTCGCCCGTGAATTGCTCCGGACTCATGTAAGGCGGCGTCCCGAGCACCATCCCTTGTTGGGTTAGGTTCGTGTCGTGCTTGCCGCCCACGCTCGATCGCTTGGCGATTCCGAAGTCCAAAACCTTAACGAAATCGCGCAGGCCTGCTCTGTCGCTAAGCACGATATTGTCGGGTTTGAGATCGCGGTGAACGATGCCTTGGTTATGGGCTTCCTCCAGTGCCGAAGCGATCTGTTCCATAATGCCCAGACAGCGTTGCAGCGGAATGGGACCTTCTGCGATCAAATCACCCAGCGGTCGGCCTGCGACGAACTCCATTGCAATGTAGAGTGAGCCGTCTTCGATAGTCCCGAAATCGTAGACTCGAACCGTGTTTGGATGTTCGAGGCCTGCAACGACCGAGCACTCTCGGTTAAACCTCGAGACTACAATTGGATCGCGAGAGAGTTCCGGCAAAAGGGTTTTGATCGCAACGCGTCGCAACCCTTCTCCCATCGGCTGCTCCGCTTCGTACACGATGCCCATTCCACCTTCGGCGATGACACGCAGCACGCGGTAGCGATCAGCGATGACGGTTCCGACCAAACCCTTTCGTTCTGGAATCCCCGTCGTCTGGTGTCCGCACGCACCGCAGAAGCGTGAGCCTTCGGGAATGTTGTGGCCACAGGACGGACAATTCGACATCGCTGGCCCGCTAGCTTCGCACACGGCGACCAGTAGTTGCCACCCGCTGGCGCACGAACCTGCGTGCCACGGGTAAATGAGTTGTGGTGGCGAATACACCACCACAGTCAGCGTTCCTCGGTAACCGACGCATCAGGCCTTGAGGCGGCCTCGAATCCCTCATGCCAGAACTGTCTTGATCCGTGCTACAGATTAACCGACAAGCCAGCCGATTTACGGCTTAGTGCTAAACGTAGCGCGCTCGCGACGCCCTCACTTCTTCTTCTTGCCCTCTTTGCCCTCGTCCTTTTTTGCCTGCTGCTCGAGCTTGACCGACAGGTCCTTGGTCACGGGTTGACCCACGAAGTTCTTCGTAATAATCGCATTGAAGGCACGTAGGACACAGTCACCATTCGCCGTGCCACCAAAAGGATCAGAAACGGTGGTCTTGTCCGCAATCACGTGACCGTCGTTGTTGAAGGTGATGGAGACCTTGGCTTCACCGTAGGGGCCTTGACCCGAGACTCCGGGGCAAGTGACAGCCGAGCGCATGGCACGGCTGATCTCCATTTCGGTGTACTTCTCGTCAAATTTCTCGGCTTGCTCACTGTCCGTGGTGTCCGATCCGGAGTCGGCATAGTTGGACTGCTCTTTGGACTTTCGTGCCTGTTCGTCCGCAAGAGCTTCTTGATCCGCAAGCATTTCTTCCGGACTCTTCACGGTCTGGGTGTAGGAGGGTCCGCAAGCCGAGAGCAAACACGTCGATAGGATGAGGGTGGCCGTACGCATGGGCGAATCCTAACCACAGCGCCCCCGCCAAACCAAGCCCTTCCCGACTCTGTTTTGCGGCAAGTGACGCGGATGGGGATTCAAGAGGCAAGCCTCTCGAGCACAGCGCTCATGGGTCTCGTCGCTGCCCTGGAAGTGCGACGCAGATTCCGCCCATCGGCCGCACCAAACACGCTCGCCCCTCGCGCTCCGCCGAACCTCCCTGCCCCAATTTTTCTCGCGTCCGGCCCTCTACGGTTGCTCCGTTTCGATTTTTGCTGCCCACCACCGGCTCCGCCTTCGGCGTCGCCTTGCTCCTCCCAAACCCGTGCTCGTAGCCAAGCTACTGCGCGCGGAGTGGGAGGAGCCCCGAACCGGAACACACGTCGCGTCCATCTCCTGCTGGCGCGCGCAATTGCACGCGCCCTTAACACGCCTGAGCGTGAAGACGAAACACGCGTCGTGGCCATCTCCTGCAGGCACGCGCAGTTGCACGCGCCCTTAGCACGCCTAAGCGTGGAGATCGGAGACGTCCGAAGGGTCACGATGAGCCCGTTCGCACACGGGTTGACCAGCAAGGGATTCAACCAGTCGACCCTCTAGAGGTCGGTGATGCCGTAGTCTTTCAGTTTGTACAGAAGAGCGCGGTGACTGATTTCGAGCAGTTCGGCTGCGCGCGTTCGGTTGCCCCGCGTTCTCTCCAACGCGCGTCGAATGAGCACGGTCTCGACCAGCCGCGAGGTCTTTTTGATGCTTAGTTCCGCGCTGTTCATCTGAGCGCTAATCGGGTCTTCAACCTTGCGCAAGCGAGCCGGTAGATCGGTGGCTTGAATCGTATCGCCCTCGCAGAGGACCATGGCTCGCTCAATGGTGTTCTCAAGTTCCCGCACGTTGCCAGGCCAAGAATACTCGTAAAGTGCACGTCGCGCCTCGGGCTCAACTCCTTGTAGCTGTGTCCCGAGTCGCACGTTGTTGCGCGTAATGAAGTGCTCAATCAGGAGCGGAATGTCCTCTCGCCGTTCACGAAGTGGTGGAACGTGGATCAATAGAACATTGAGCCGGTAGAACAAGTCCTCGCGAAACCTCGACGCCTGAACCTCTTTGTCGAGGTCGCGGTGCGTGGCCGCGATGATACGCACGTCCACTTGGATGTCGCGAGTTTCGCCCAGACGGCGTATCCGTTCGTCTTCGAGAACCCGCAGCAGCTTCACTTGGAGGTTGAGGGGCAACTCAGCAACCTCGTCGAGGAATAGCGTTCCGGCGTGCGCCTCCTCGAACAAACCGCGGCGGTCACCAACTGCATCCGTATAAGCACCCTTCTTATGGCCAAAGAGCTCACTTTCGAGCAGGTTTTCCGGAATTGCGCCGCAGTTCACGGCGACGAATCCACCGGAACGATTGCTCCGACGATGCAAAGCTCGCGCAACGAGTTCCTTTCCAACTCCGCTCTCCCCAGTCAACAACGCAGTGGTCTTGAACTCCGCCACCTTCTGGATGGTACGAAAAACCTCGATCATTGCAGGAGATTTCGCGAAGATATTCTCGAACTGGTACTCCTTACGAATCTCCTCCTTGAGGACCCGGTTCTCTCGACGTAAGGTCTCGCGCTCTTCTGCCTTACGCAGTGCTAGGACGATCTCGTCCGGCTTGAAAGGCTTCTGCACATAGTCATAGGCGCCCGCCTGTATCGCCTCGATCGCCAGATCCAGGTTTCCGTACGCGCTCATCACAATTACCGTGGCTGGATGATGCTTGGCCCGAAGTATTGCCAAGAGGTCCAGGCCGCCCATCTTTGGCATTCGGACGTCCGTCAAGACGTAGTCGGGACCGAATCCGTCAATTTGTTGCAGGGCTTCCTCGCCTGAAGCAGCGGTTTCAACTTCGTACCCGTTCCGGCGCAGCAACGTCCGCAACACCACACGAATGTTCTCTTCGTCATCCACCACGAGAATGCGTCGCACTATGCAAGGAAGTAAACCAGAGTGGGTTAGACTACGCAATCGTTTCATACCCCTCCGAACAACGGGCCCAGAATCGCCAATTCGAACAGCAGATGCACCGGGTGGCCTTCAACGGCTGAAGAATTCTGATAGGTCTGCCGAGCCATGCTCACCGGAATTGATCTGCTGTCTACGGGTCAGGCCTCATCATTGCGTCGCCGGCTGCGCTCAGGTCGGGTAGGAATACTCACCCATCGCGCTGCCACCGATCGACACGGGCGACTTTCGCTGGAGGTGCTCGAGGATTTGGGTGCAACCGTCTCGCTCATATTGACGCCCGAGCACGGCTTCGATGGAACGGCGCAAGCGGAAGAGCCAGTCTCAGTCGCCAGCAATACCGAAAGCAGCCACGGACCAACGGTGAGCCTTTACGGTACGACACTCGATACACTGACGCCGAGCGAAGAGCACTTGGCGATGATCGATCTGCTGGCTATCGATTTGGTGGATGTCGGCGCTCGTTACTATACTTATCTGTGGACTGCACTGCTCGCGTTGCGAGCGGCTGCGCGCCGCGGCGTTCATACCATTGTGCTCGATCGACCCAACCCGATCTCGGCCCATCCCGACACGATTGAGGGTGCGCCCCAGCTCCCGGAATATCTCTCCTTCGTCGGGCTCGAGCGGTTGCCGATCAGGCACGCGATGACGCTAGGGGAAGTGTTGACAATGTTCGCCGAGCGAGACCAATTGCCGCTTGGTCCGGAGGGTGCGTTGGGCGTGGTCGGAACTGCTGGCTGGGAGCGCTATCGCACTGCCGCGAATTGGGCTCGCCCTTTCGTCGCACCCTCGCCCAACATGCCAACGCTCGAGACCGCGTTGGTTTATCCGGGTGCTTGTCTCGTCGAGGGCACGAATCTTTCCGAAGGGCGCGGGACAACGCAGCCCTTTCAGTGTGTTGGTGCCCCTTTTCTGGATGAAACAGAACTGGCACGCAAACTCATCGAGTATGGAGTCGTTGGCGCACTGATTCGGCCGTACGTGTTTCGTCCCATGTACGGCAAATATGCCAACGAAATCTGTCGCGGTGTCATGGTGCACGTCACCGATCCCATGCTGTTCAGACCCGTCGCTACCTACGCGGCACTGCTAGCGCTAGCGCGAGCGCAAGCGCCCGACCGTTTCGAATTTCTCACCCGTACCTATGAGTTCGAATCCACACGACTGGCATTTGACTTGCTCACCGGAAATCCGGCCGTGCGCGAAGCAATGCAGTCAGGACGCTCAACTGAAGAGGTCGTATCCTTGATCGCCCCAGTACCGCTTGAGCAGCGCCCCGATTTGCGGGAGGCCGAGGCAAGGGTGGCTCGCGCTGCGGAAATGACTGAGCGAGAGCTTACGCTGCACGTGCGGTAGCTAGAATCAACTCCGTTCGCGGCGGCTGGCTACCACCGCACCGTGACCGATGGGGGTTGCACTTCAGCCTCTGCCTCCGCCAGGTCAACCATCACTTTGAGCACCACGCTCCCGTGCTTTTCGTACTTGCCGCCCTCGCCCTGCGGCAACGTGACGCGCGGTACGACCTGTTCGGGGCGGAGTGCCCGAACCACCTCGGGTGGCCCAACAATAGTCACGTCGACGGTACGTGGAGTCACATATCCTGTGATCGTGCCAACGACCTCGACAGGACGGTTGGCAAACTTGACCTCACTCACGCGCCGGGCGATCGTCACGCTTACTGTCGCACTGGGTGGGCCCAAGATGCTCACGCGATTCGGCGGCGCATCCATCGCAACGCGCCGGCGATGAACCCCTTCAGTCAGCCCCGATACGTCAAACGCCGCGAGCCGCACGAACTGCATCACTTCGACGAGGCTCGAAGGGCCACGGACAGTGACCTGCTGCGGCTCCACTTCCGGTTCGCCTTTGACCACGTAACCTTCGGTTGGCTTGCCGGTAATGGACGCCTGCAGTGGAATGCGTCGAGTGACGATATTCTGCCATTCCAGCCGTATGCTGGGCGGATCGATGATCGTTACGTCAACATCACGAGGCAGGCTGAGCAGGCTCGGTTCGAAGACGAGCAAGTCGCGATTCCCGGCGCGCAGATCAATTTCGATCGGCGGGACGCCGGACTGAATCAGCTGATCAATTGCACGCGTGGAGCCGCGAAGCGTCACGTGGACGTTGGCCGGAATTGGAGTCATGAGCTCTCGTTCCGCGCTCTCCTGAGGAAGCCGCAAGATAACGGCGACAGGAATGGTCCGTTGCTGCCGCTCCTGTTGTCCCCGCAATACGGCGAACAACCCTACGGCAAGAACCAGACTGAAGATCTTCAGTCCCAAGTTGTCCAAAAATGCTGCGCGTAAAAATGCCGTAAAATCGGCCAAGGTCCGCGAGCTCTTCACGGCGATCCCTCGCCATTGTTGTCCTCGCCGTGCTCGCCAGCGTTGCCCGTATCTGGCTTGGTCGGCGGGGTATGCAGCGCGTTCGGATCTCGGGGAACCAATATGGGCCGGGGCGCTGGCGTTGGATTCTGCGGCACGCGTGCGGGTCGCAATGCAGCAGTGGTATCGAGCCCAGCACGCGATCGTAGCGGTGGCGGCGCTTCGCTCTCGGGGTTGCGCCGCAGTGGCGGAGGCGGCTCGCTGTCTACCCGACGAAACGGCGTGAGTCGTTCCGCATCGCTCGGTTCAGCCGCGGTGGCGACCGCCTCGGTACGTACAGTTGGTTGCGGTGTGCGAGTGGCGTCGGCAATTGCCCGCGCGCGCGCCGCGTTTTCTTCGAACGCCGCACTAATCGTCATGTCCACGACCTGGGGCGCGACAGCCTCTCCAGACTGAGTAGCCGTGGCGCGGCGCAGCGTTGCAGCGCGTTTTTGCGCCGCTTTCGGGCTGAAGACGGCCTCAAGCAACGTGCGCAATTTCGGTCCGTCCAAGTTGGACACGATGTTGCCGTTGAAGCAGAAGCTAATCGTTCCGCGTTCCTCACTCACGATAACCACTACGGCGTCGGTCTCTTCGGTGATTCCAAGCGCCGCGCGGTGCCGCGAGCCGAAACTCGCGTCGACGATGCGCTGTTCGGGCATTGGAAAGAATACGCCCGCCTTGGCAATCCTCAGGTGACGGATGATGACCGAGCCGTCGTGCAGCTTGTTGACCCCCTCCGGGACGAACAACGAAACAAGGAGCTCTCGGGAGACTGCCGCATCGATAGCATGCCCCTTATGCACTCCGACGAACTCGTCGAGATTCGCGTCCTGCTCAAAGGCGATGAGTGCCCCAATGCGATGTCGAGCGAGCTCAGTTGCGGCTTCCACCACCTCGTCGATGACGCGCGTCTCGGGACCGCGGGTGAGCTTAGAAAAGATAGCCTGACTCCCGATACGCTGTAACCCCCGCCGAATATCGTTCTGAAACACGACGACTACGATGAGCAGCAGGCTGCTCAGCAATACGCCCATGACCGTGAGGACGGTCACCAGCTCCAGCAACCGAGCAACGAGATACACCGCCAAGAGCGTTGCCAGGCCGACGCCAACTTGCACGGCCCGGGTTCCCCGCATCACCAACAGCGCGCGATAGAACGCATAGTAGACGATCGCAATATCGAGCGCGTCCCTAAGCAGCCCTTCAATCTTTCGCTCGTTGACGTAGGTCACGATGCTTTCGAGCATGGGCCCTCCGCATTCGAAGAACTACCCAGCACACGGCGGGTCATCAGCGCCTGTCGAACCACTTGGACATCATGCACACGCAGAAGCATTGCCCCGTGCTCTGCCGCGTAGAGGCATGCCGCGACAGTACCCCCCAAACGTTGCTCAGCAGGAACTTGCTCGACATGGTTGAGGAAAGATTTACGACTGGGGCCCAATACGATCGGCGTTGCAAGGACGGAGAAGTGCGCGACGCGTCGCAAAATCTCGAGGGAATGCTGTGCATTCTTCGCGAAGCCGATCCCAGGATCGAAGAGAATGTCCTGCGCCGGCACGCCCGCCCGTTCGGCGAGTTCGCGAGCCGCGTTCCACTCCCGAATCACATCGTTAACGACATCCCCGTATCCGTGGTCTGGGTAACGCGAGAACCCAGCCATATCCGCCATTTTTCCACGCGCGTGCATGATGATGAGAGAGGCGGCAGCCCGGCTCACGACGCGTGCCAAATCGGTTTGGGCCAGACAGGACACGTCGTTGATGATGTGTGCGCCCCAACCCAGGGCACGCTCGGCAACCTCGGGATCCGCAGTATCGATGCTGATCCAGAGTCTACCCGACCGCTGTGCAAGTGATACCGCTGCCTTGACGGCTGGTTCAATGC
>JBLNFG010000943.1:0-3264 GCA_050263495.1 Myxococcales bacterium
GGATTTTTGCGGGGCTCTGTTCGGAGCGGTGCTTCGTGTCGCCCAGCCGACCCCACGCCTCGCCACAAAACACAGGGTTGCAGAGGTGACAATCCCCCCCAGTCTTGGTTCGGCGTTGGCAATCGGCCTTTGGTCTGGTCCCGGGCAGCGTCGCGGTACTCTAAGCAAAATCATACGATAAAGATGAATGACAGAAGGCATCCGTACATCTAATCCCGCGCTGTTTGCCGTATCGCGATTTCGGCCCAATGACCTTCGCTGGCCTCGCAACCGTTTTGGTCTTGGCGCGCCGTGGGCGACAGACTTTGGATAACAGGATTGTTGACCGGCCCGGTCGGCTCCTATTACTCACGCACAGTCGCGCTCAAGCCAAACCAGGCAAGTGAGTGCGGTTGGCGATTAGCGCGGTAGCCTACTCGCCCAACTGTCGCCCCAATCGGCTCGGTCCCATGACGGAAAAACAAGACAGCAATCGTGAAGGTACCGACGAAGCGTTGATGGTTCGATATCAACGCGGCGATAGAAACGCTCTCGCGATCATCGTCAAACGATACGCGCGTCCCGTCTATGCCACGGCCTATTGGATTACGGGTAACGTGACCGCCGCGGCGGAGGCCGCGCAAAACGCATTTTTGGCGCTGGTTGGACAGGCTGGAAGCTTCCACATAGAGATGCGATTCCGATCGTGGTTGTACGGCTTTCTCCATCAGCTGCTGACTTCCCGCTTCCAAACTGACCTCAGGGTACTCGACTCTACAAATCCAGGAGCTCTGCCCTCGAACGCGGAAAACACGGAGATGGATCCCGCGCATCACGGAACCCGCGCCAGCCGCTCGCAGCTGGTTTCACGCCGTGTGGCGGAATGCGTCGAAAGCCTGCCGCCGCTCGAGAGAGAGGCCATTGTGATGAAATTAGTCGCCCAACTGACGTTGGCCGAGCTGAGTGCCGCGATTGGCGCGGATGGAGACACCACCAGGGCCAGATTGAGGTACGCGTTCGACAGGCTCCGCGAGTCGGTGAGCGACACAGAAGATTACGCACGCGCATTGCGCTGAATTCTCGTTAATCATGGATTGTGAACTCTTCGACAAACTCGTCATCGATCGCATCTTCGGCGAATTGGAGGACCTCGACTCGGGTGCCGTGCAACGCCACGTGGCACATTGTTCGCGCTGTCGAAGCATTGAGTCCGGTCTCCGCGCGACGCGCGAGGTGGCGCTGCTTCAGACCCCTGAATTGCCGGAAGGCTTCATCGATCAGGTCATGGCGCTCGAACGTTCGACGCGCACACGGCTCCCGTTCCAGCAGAGACTCGGACGTACTGTGAGCGTGTTGTCGGGCTACGCGATGCGCCCGCAACTCACGATGGGCGCGTTGTTGCTCCTCATGATTGGTTCCAGCCTTTTCCTGCTACGAGCACGCCCGTTCGACCGCGAACTGGTCCACGTCACGGAACGCGGAGTTCCTGAGGGCGAAATCGAAGCGCCGGCACCGAGTCAGAAGATTGAAGCTTGGGCAGCCCCATCCGTGCTCGGGCAGCACACGAAAGACGCTACGACGCCCAAGAGTGACCCTGCTCTTCCCGTCGCGGCCGCATCAACGTCCGATTCCGCCTCAAACCTATTGGCGGCTGCCCGCGACGCATTTAGGCAGGGTGATTACGCCGAGGCGCACCAGCTTTCGGAACGCGTGATTCAACTTGGTGGCGGTGAAACCGCGCAGGCCGCCCTGCTATCGGCAATGGCCTTGGCGCGCGACGCCGGATGTGCCGCCGCCTTAGCGAGGTTCGAGGCTCTGCGTACCAGGCATGGCCGTTCCGCGGTGGGAGATGAGGCCGCTTGGAACGCGGCTGAATGCCATCAATCGCTCGGCAGGTTCGATCGCGCGAAGCAGCTTTTCGAAGAGTTGCGTTCCAGCGGCACCTGGGGTCAACGTGCTCGTGAGCGACTTCGGGGCGACGCTAAACCCGCAGAGCCAGAACCGGCGAACTCGGAGAGCCCCACAGACATTCGTTGAACTCCCGTTTTCCACTCAAGCGTCGCGCATGAATGGCTGAAATCTGTCGTTGCTTCAGTTGCTGGTGGAGAACGGCACGTAAGCGATGGTTCGAATCGCTTCGATGAGTCGCCCTCGATCTTCCGCCGTGAGATCGATAAAGCACACCCCCATCCCCGGATTAGGGCTCACGGACAACGCTCGTACCGGATTCACCCACTGCACGACTCCGCGCAATACGAACGGTTGGTGACCGGGTGGCGCAAACCGCAGTGTCAGCATCGTACCCACTTCGAGGGGCTGCCTGGTCTGGACGAATATGCCCATCTCGGAAATGTTCTTGATTGAGGCATACAGAAACGTGTCGTCCGTTTCGCAATCCACAGACCACATGACGTCGATACGTTCTGATATGCGACGCTCGACGCCTCCTTCAGAGTCGGGTGGATCCGAATCCTTTCGATTCGAGCTCACGCGATCCGCCTTAGCTCCCTTTGGCCTCAAAGTCACCACTCATTGGTCCGGGCAGGTTGACAGACAAAGTCCCGCTAGTGCGTCCGATAGCTGCTTCGCCCGAAAAGCAACCCAAGTCGGCCGACCAAACACGCAACCAAATACCAAAGCTCCAGAGCACGAATCTGTCGCTCGAATGCCTCGGTTCTTGGCTTCTGGGACCGCTGCTTCGTCACCTGAATTGGTGCGTGTATCTAGGGCTCGGGTTGCTTGTCGAGACATGTTGGGTTTGTGCGGCGCGGCAACGACACGGAGCGAACGACGATAGAAGACCGAGAACCTTCTGTTGCGCGATGAGGGTTCGGCATGCATTCGTCTCGTTGCGCAAGCCATTGTCGCGTCCTCGGGCTCGCTTCTCGGCGTTCACTGGAGTTGTGACTGCACCCCGACTCTCGGGAAAGGAGGCAGGACGGTTTGGCATGCCACGGCTGCGCCCCCGCGTGACAGGCGCGACGGTCTCCCCCCGTTTACGGGAGCCCAAAGCTCGTCTTCTACGACATTGCTAGCGTGAGCGAGGACGAGTGACCCTGCTTTGCTGATCCGGGTACCAGAAAGCCTGCCGGCGCGTGGCTCCAATTAGATTGAGGTTTCCGAGCATCGGCTCTACTTACTCCACGTCAATTGACCCAAGGAGGACGCGGTTTTCCACGTGTGCCCCGCGCGTTACTTCTAGCCGTCGACTGCCGCGAAACAGTCCCATGAACAAGGTGTAGGTTCCGGGCAAGGATCCTCGTTCAAGCACTAGCCGATGCCGAT
>JBLNFG010000944.1:0-6294 GCA_050263495.1 Myxococcales bacterium
TCGAACTGTTGCGCCAGGTCTAGACAATGACGCTTACTGCCTTCACATCAAGACTCGGTGTTGGTCAAGGTCGCATCCCTGAGCCAGGCGTTGCGAGTGGTAACTACGTCTTCGTGCTCGGAGACTCCGACCGAGGGCACTTCGCCGAGCTCACGCCTGGGGATTATGTGCAGGTAACGCAGACTACGGAGCTCACGGGGATTTCCCTCATCCGCGTGAACCTGGAGCTCCGCGTTCCAAAAGGGGTGCCCGACGGCCTTGGGTGGAATGCGTCCGTTCTGGTCGACGGCAATCGCTTGGCATCAACCACGGCTCGCTCTGATCGGTCGCGCTCGATTTCAGATCTGTGCGCCAACGTCTCGAAGCTCAGCGGAACCCACGAAGTCGCGGTGCGCCTCGAACTCGTTGCCAACTAACCATGCCCTCCCTCGAACTCCCAACTCTCGTGCTCAGGACCGTGGCCGCCGTCACGGAAACCGCGCGCTTGGTGCTCATCAATCGGAGCCCCGAGCCGAATGAGACGGGAGTGCCGATTGACACGACCCTTGAACTCGAAATCGTTGATCTGGGACCAGCTGGGATTGACCTACCGGCAACGCGGGTTGTCGTGGACGGCGTGCTCGCGTTCGATGGCGCCGTGAGCCCGCCATTTCTGGCGGGATTCGATGGCCCGTTGGCGTCATCCACGCTGGGCGCGGACTCACTCCGACTCGTCCTTCATCCGGTCGAGCCGTTTTCGAGCCTCGCTGCCCCCGTGGTGCGACTCGTATCGAGCTCGAAGGACGGGGTGTCACTCGACCTCTCGTACCCCTTTACGATTGAAGATCGCACAGCACCGCGCCTCCTCGCAGCCCAAGCGACAGCTCAGAAGGTCGTACGCATCGCCTTCGACGAATCCGTCGCGCTGCCCGTCGGTTCGCGCATCGAGTTTGTGGCGCTGGCGGGGCCCGCAGTTCCGCCTGGTGTTGCAAGCACGGCCGTCGATGGATCCGTTGTCGAACTAACGCTCGACACGGAGATGACCCCAGACGTCGAGTATGAGGTAACCGCGTCCGGGGTGACGGACCAATACGGCAATGCGATTCTCGCGCCGTACAATCGGGCCCGTTTCACAGGGTTTCGACCCGCAAGATCGCCCACACGGCGCTTCGATCTTTGGCAGATGCTGCCAAAGCACAATCGGCGCGATGACGAGACGGGGGACCTCAGGCGGTTCGTAGCGTGCCTCCAGGAGGTCACCGATCTCTTGCTTGCGGATGTCGACCGCTTCCCGGACATCTTCGATATTGAGCGAGCTCCCGAGGAGTTCCTCGACTGCATCCTCTTCGATTTAGGGAACCCGTTTCCCTTTGACCTAACCACTCTCGCACGCCGAAAGCTCGCAGCAATCCTCGTCGAGATGTACAAGCAGAAGGGAACCGCCAAGGGAATTCGAAATGCGGTGCGGTTCTTTCTCGGGATTGAGATCACCGCAATCTCGCAGCTAAACGCGACGGCTCTTGTCCTAGGCGAATCCGAGCTGGGTATCGACTGGGAGCTTGGGCCTTCGGATCGTTTCGCGCGCTATGCGTTCAATGTCGAAGTGTCCCGGCTGCTCGCTGACACCGAACGAAGGCAATTGCGCGCCATCGTGGACTACATCCGTCCCGCACACACGCACTTCGTTGATACATTAGAACCTACCTCCGTCGTGTCGGTTAATCATTGGACGCTCGGATCGAGCGACCTCGGGGACACGACCATTTTGCACTGAGGACACCCAATGTTGCACCTCTCAAATTACTGGATGAATTCAAGAGGTTACCCTCTCGAAGAGTTCACGTTGATTGGTCTTCGAGCAGGATGCCATGTTCACCCGGATACCGCGTTGGCGTCCACTGCCACCCATCATAGCCTCGACCTCACCGCACTGGATCCAATGCAGTATTGTGCGACCACTGACGCCGAGGACTCGAGCCGCTCGTCGAATCGGAAGCCAACCTTCGGGGGCTTTGGGCGCTGTCCTCAGTCTTACAGAGTCTGGAAGACGGATCTGCCAAGGAGCAAACGGTGCGACCTGATCGCCGACGAGAAAGCCTTCCTTCAACCAACGCAGGACCGTTGGCATGCTCACACCAAGTTCACGGGCCACCTCGCACGCTGTATACATCGTACTATCGGCTCCTTTTGGCTCTCGACAGCATGCCGCAATACCGTGCCGTTTGCGAAATGCCGCCACACGCGCAACGTTGAACGCGAGTCCGTTCGCGGTGCGAACGCCGCGAGCTGTAAGTGCTCTAGCGATCTGCTTGTCGCTGAGGTGTTCTGCCATTCGACGGACGTCATCCACGACTGCAGCGTCGTGCGTCACCAAGGGATCGCCGCGCCGCCGCATCTGCACCTTGACTTCCGTTGTGTTTCCTCCTTGCCAGATAAGTGTCAAGCACGCCTTGCATGTTTCGCGATCCACACGTACAAAAACCGCTTCAAAAACTGCGCGCACAAGCTGCTTCTTGTCGCGCATTGTTGTCGTAGGTGCGTCCCAGATCGCGCGCACATCTACTCCAAGTTGGAGCAAGCGCTCTCTTTCGATAGCGGCGAGCGGTGCAGGCTGTCGATGACGGTAGCGCTCAATCCGTTCCTCGATCTCCGTGACTTTCGCCAAGCGCTCGTTCCATACTGTCTCCAGGGTCCGCGCTACTTTGCGATTCTCGGGTTCGACCGCGTCGTACTGCCGCTGCGCGCGTACCGCTTGGTATCGGGCTTCCTCGAGCTGGTCGCCGAACTGTCGGAGGACGCTGTCCGCCGTCTTCTCCATCTCGTCAAGTGCCGCGATCGCTATCTCCATGGACGCTGGCTGCACAGCCTTCAAGAATTCGTCCGCGACTGCACGCTCGAGTCGCGTACCACCGAACGACTGGCAGACGCCTTGGCCCTCGACGCAATCGCTCTTCTTGGCGCAATCGTAGCGCACCGAGTCCCCAACTGTTGGATAGTTTGCACGCATCCGTCGACCACAGACACCGCAACGAATCAAGCCTTGAAGCAGGCCACGGCCATTGCGCAACACGGCAGAAGCTTCACCGGTAGGGTGCATCAGCGTGTTACCACGAAGCTTCCCCTGATTGGTCTCGAATTCTTCCCATGTGATGTAGCCCGGATGGTGGTCTTTGATCTTCACCTTCCATTCGGAGGGCGCAACCATTGTCCTTCCCACACGGATCTTGCCATCTGCATCGACTGTTCGCACCGGTCTGGTGCGGCCGTATACGTAGGCTCCCGCGTATCGTGGATTACGCAGAATATAGAGCACCGCCAGATAGCTCGGCGCTTGCCACTCAACCTTGCTCCAAGAGTAACGCCGCACCGGGAGCATCAGGTTTTGAGACTGCAAATGGCGGTACACTTGGTGCGCACTACCAAGCTCGCGAAAGGTGGCGAAGACCAGCTCTACGGCGTGGCGAATCGTCTCGTCTGGATGAAGTTGGACGTGCCCCTCGTCGTCGTATTCGAGCCCCACAGGAAGACGTTTTCGCAGCTCACCGCTTTCTGCCTTCTTCTCCATGCCCGCCACCATGCGCGCGCGAATCAGATGATGTTCTGCCTCGGACAACGTCCCTTTGAGTCCAAGCAAGAGACGGTCGTTGTACAACGACAGATCGTATACACCATCAAGATCAGCGACGAGGGTGTCACAGATACTGCACATATCGAGGAGACGGTGCCAATCAGTGTTGTTTCGAGCAAGACGCGTGGCATCGAATGCAACGATGATACCGATCCGTCCGAGACCAACGTCCAACACGAGTTGAGCAAAATCCTGTCGCTCAGACGGAACACTGCCACGCACGGCGAGATCACCATCGTACGTAGTCACCCTCTCGCGCGGCCATCCGAAAGAGACGGCACGTGCGCAAAGGTCGTACTGGACCTGAGTGCTCGCCGTGTTCACCCGGACCTGGTACGGCGAGGACTGTCTAACGTAGACACCCGCGAGTCGCTCAGTGTGATGCGTTCTGATTTTTGTTGTTGCGATTATGTTGTTCATACTCCAACTCCTGTTGACTTCAAAACCGCCGTGCCGGCGCTAGCGTGCGCATTGCAACGATGCGCACATCGAAAGACAAACTACCTTTCACGCCGTTCCCCTAATGCCGAACAAGACGTGCGTGCAGCGCGTTGCCGACGTGCACACATCAGCAATATCTTCGACGAGCGAGCGGGCTATGCGCCGCGTTCCGAGAGTGACCCGCCAGCTTGCGTCATTGCGAATAGGACTCGAAGCGCCGAGCACAACACTGGCACTCAGCTGCTCGATGTTCATGTCCATCTCGCGCACTGCGAAACGCTCTTGTTTCAACGGCGTGCTCCCGCAGACAGCGGGATCGCGATCGCAAGTGGTCGCATGTTCCCCCGGTCTCCAGCGAAAGTCTGCCCGTGCGCACAAATCGTCCTGCACGCGCATCCCCACCGTGTCCGGTTGCACCTTGCACAGCGACGCCTGTCGAATGGTTTCACGCGCAATCCATTCACGTTGCGGACTCAGGAGTGTCCTCGTCGACGCCACATCGTTCATGGTCGGACTCCTCTCGATTTCGAAGCATTCGAGACGCTGCCAGCGCTAGCAAGCGCAACACTTCGACGCGCGTGCCAGCGGGAAGCTCCGCCCACTCGCGGGTCCGTGTTGGTGCCTCGAACAAATGAAGTTGTTGGGACATGCGACCTCCTTCGGAGCCACAGTGCTCGTTCTGCGAGAAGGTCGTCTACACTTGAGTCTCATGACCGACCCAACATCGCGTCAACGAGGCGAAGAAGAGTACGAATTCCGTCGCGCGTGAACCACACTCCCCTCACGTCCGCAGTGGTCTCGCCGACGACGAGATCCGTCCATTCCAAAGGCACTACCGTTCGGCTGCCGTCGGGAAGGACCACCTGGACGAATCCATCGCTGCGCGAGGCAACGCGCGAATCAACCTGCAGGGCCCTACCGCGTAGAGGGTGCCCCGCCATCGTGATGATAGCGGCCCGCGGTGGATCGGAGAGTTTGTGTGCTCGATGTTTGTTAGAAGCACTTCGTCGACCTTTTAGAGCCTTCAGACTGGACTCCATCCGAGTACTGGGATCTCGGAATCAGTGAACTCGGCATCTCGACCGCTCTGAACTAACACCATAAGCATTTTCGCTGCGTCACACACAACGCACTCCTATGACCGACTACTCTCAATCACGCGCATTACGAGTCTCGCCATGCGCCCTTTCGGAGGCTTCCGATGGCCGATAGGCAAGACTTCTACTTTCGGCAGCGAGTTACTGAGGCAGAGCTAGACACCGCCTTCGAGCTGCTCGAAAAGGCTGATCGAAACCTCGCTGCCGACTTGGGTGTGTTTGGGGTGATTAGCGGTGCTGTGCCGTCGGCGCACTCGCCCGTTGCTGATCTGAGTGTCGATCTGACCTCGCCGGCCCGAGCTTACGATCATCTCGGTCAACGGATCTTCTTTGGCACAGGCCAGACCATTAACTGTGCAGTCGACCTAACGGGCATTCCGACCGAGGTAAGCTCAACGGGCAATGAGCGCTGGCTCGGAATCTTCCTCCGGTTTCGGCGGCAGCTCTCCGATCCGAGAACGGACGGCAACTCGCAGCAGGTGTACTTCCGTCGTGATGAGGCCTTCGAACTCGTCGTGCGGCAGGCCGCGCAGGGTCCGATCGGCTCGGCGCCAAAGCCGGCACTCGTGGATGACGAGCTACTTGTCTGCGACGTCCGTCGACGCGCCGGGCAAACCCAGATTCTGGCAGCCGACATCGACACCTCACGGAGGCAGGCCTTCATCTTTGCCCAGGGCACCGCCGTCGCTGTGAACGCGGGGCTCTGGAACGTGCTTCAGCCAGCGACGGGTACCGTGCAAGCGGCATTGGACGAGGCGGACAGCGAGCTCCAGGCACACTTCTCCGGTGCTGCGCGCCGGCATGTGGCGACCGTGATCGACTCGACTGCCCGGGGCTTCGTCACTTCCACAAACGTCCAGGCCGCCATCACCGAACTGGTCGATGACCTCATGGCGACCGCCGATGCGGCATCTGGCGCACGAAACATTGGTGCTGAAGGGGTCGTGGGTACGACCAACGTGCTCTCGCCCGGGTCAGTTCAATCGCAGCTACAACAGCTGCTCGGACACCTAAACGCGCATCTCGAAAGCTACGGTGGCGCGCACCAGGCGGGCGCCATTAGCCTCGACGACCCATCCAATGGCCTGAACTCCACCGACGTCCTTCACGCCTTCAGGGAAATCTCTACCGTCTTTCAGCGCAATCACT
>JBLNFG010000945.1:0-5954 GCA_050263495.1 Myxococcales bacterium
CGACCCGCTCTCGATGTATCTCGAGGATGTCTACACCTTGCCCTGCAATCTGGCGGGTCTGTGTGGCATGAGCATTCCTGGCCCCCAATGTGCTCCCACGGCGGAGCACCCCAGTCTTCCGGTTGGTGTGCAACTCTTGGGTGCTCCGTTCCAGGAAGAAACGCTGTTTGCACTCGCTGCCGCGTGGGAACGACACGTCGGAGGGTTCGCGCTGCCACCTCCCGTGACTGCGGCGATCCAGGCACAACAAGGCTGAATCCGAATGAGCCCCAGTGTGCACCGGTTACGCCTCGACGCGTTGCACAGCATCGCAACGCGGTTGAAAGGTTCGACTCCGCAGGGATTGCTCGCGGATGCGCTCGATCATCTGTTCGGACCGACCCCCGCACGGTCCGGGCTGGTGCTACTTGGAGCGGCGCATCCCGAGGTGATTGCCGAGCATGGGTTGTCGACTCCATCGGATCCCGCGGCAGTGCACGACGCGATCCTTTGCATTGCCGAGCGCTCCTTCGCCGAGGGCCGCACGATTCGGCTGCTTGACGTGCGCCGCGACCGCCTCGGGATGGATCGCGTGGGTGAGGTTGCGGCGATCGGTTGCACGGGTGCGCTGGCTGTCCCGGTGATGTTCCGAGGCAGCGTGCTGGGCGGGTTTGTGCTGCTGTTCCCTCCGCAAGCGAGCATTGACGAAGAAACGACCCTGTTCGTTGAGTCGATAGCTGCTCTGGTGAGTCCAACGGTGGCTTCCGAGCGGGCTTCGAACATTAGTTCGCTTGCGAGCGAGGCGCTGCGAGCTCTCCCAAGCCACGCGATCGGAGCGACCCTGCTCGGCGAAAGTGTTGGCCGTGAGTTTGAAGGCCCGCTCGGGGCTCTGTCGCTACAGCTCGAAGAGCAGCGTCGCATCATCTCGGACCTCACCATGTTCTCTGACGGCTCCGATACGCCGCTCGGAGGTTCGATCGCTGAACTCGCCGAGCTCACGGAGGAATTGTCGGCCACCGTGGCGCGACTGCGCGAGACCACGGATCAGCTAATGCGACTTGGTTCGGGCAATATCGAACCCGAGCTGATCGATCTCGGCGAGCTGGTTCGCACTGCCTGCCTCGTTGCCCGCCCCGGGTTCGAAGAACGGGGGATCCTGATCGAGATGCAGCTCTCCAACGGTGGCTATGTCTCCGGGCACCGCGAGTCGTTGCTGCAAGTCGTCTCGGATCTCCTGGTACTCACTCGCGACCGCGCAGAAAACGCCCACGGCGCGACGAAGGTGTTGGTGCGCACTTCTAACGAGGGGAAGCGGGTCATCTTTTCCGTTAACGACGTGGGACCAGTGCCGGACGACTCTCAGCTTCGCGACTTCGAGCGGAGGCCCTTCGCGGACGCCCTATCCGACGAACGTCGACGCTTGGTGCTGAAGTTGCTAAGTGACGTGATTTTGGCGCACGGAGGGCACGTCGAATTGCTGCCGATCGAGCCCAGCGGAACGCAGTACCGAGTCAATCTGCCCGCCTTTGGGGAACAAGATCCTGCGCTCCTACTGCGCCGCAGCGTTCCGCAGCCGCCGGCCAATGGCGAACCAGTGATCCGCAACGTACTCGTGGTGGACGACGATCCAGTGTTCAGCCGTTCTGCTCGGCGTGCGCTTAGACCGCATCAGGTTCGGGAAGCGAACACCGCCTCGGAAGCAGAAATCGCCTTACATGACCCTGCCTACCTGCCAGATCTCATCATCTGTGATCTGATGCTGCCCGGCGCAGATGGCACCACTTTGCACCGCCGCGTCGTTCAAGTGCGCCCAGAGGTTGCTGGGAGGTTCCTATTCGTAACGGGGGGTACGCTCGGCAAGGAGACGGCCGACTACATTCGGGCCTCCGGCTGCGGTGCGCTCAAAAAGCCAATCGATCTCGGCGCCGTGCGTCGGCACTTGTCGAATCCCGATCGCGAAACCGTGACCACGAATATCGTACGAACGCTGCGACAGGAACTGAGCAGCGACCTGTAAAGCTACCGCCAAGGCCATCCCGGGCTGATCAGAATCCCCGAGCTCATCCCCACGAACACCGCACGCAGGATGTCTTCAGGTCGGGTTGATTTCTGCGAGATCGCTTCAGCCAAGAACCGACCGAGTGATCGCGTGCCGATGACGCGCTCGAGTGCGTCGAGTTCGTCGCCCAGCAGCCCAAGCTCGGAGGCTGGGGTCGAACAGCAGGGATTCTTGGCGATCGGATTGTCGCCGAGTGCGGACAGGATGCGTGCCAGTTCACGCCCCGAGAAACCCTGCCGAATTGCTTTGGTAACCAGGTGGAGCGGGGGCGTCACGATCTTCAACTGACCGCGCGCGTACTCGTCCCCGGCGACGAAGCATACCTCGCCAGCTTCCCACTTACCCAACCCAAGGAACCGGTTCTCTAGTTGGGCAACGAGCACCCGAAGCAGCTCGCTCGGCTCAATCCAACGACGATCAATCAAGAGATCACCAAGCCGGCCTCCCCCGAGGGTGGGATTGGACGGAGCTTCGACCATCATTTCCATGGCATCGCACAGTCGCTCGTCCGTGATGAGCCCTTCCTCGACGAGCCGGGTTCCTAGGAGCAGGTCGCGATCCGAAGAGACCGCGCCGACGGGCGCTCCAGAGGTGAACGTAATCCCTAACCGACGGCTGCCGTCCTGAAGCAGAACCACGCCCGTGTCCTCATTCTGTACGAGTCCATACAGAAAGCTCGGAAGTCGGGTGCGATCCAGCTCTACACGAACGAGATTTCGCGCGGACATCACCCGTTCGAACCATGATTCTACCGCGACGATGCTCCGCAATTCACCGAGGGCGCGTGCGGGTCGAGGTCGGCCTTCGTTCTTGATTACGATGGCATCCAGCGGATACCTGCGCGTGGCAAAGCCGTCCACGAGCTCAGTGGGCCCCATCGGGCCAAGTACTTCGGAGTTCGGCAATCGAACCGTATAGAGCGTACGCGGACGGCCTTTGACTGGAACGGTCGAGCGCGGTGAAAGGCTCGACGGATGCTCGTTTCCAGTGCGCAGCGATGACGAAGCATACGCGGCTGCATGCGCGGCTTCTGGCGAAGGAGAAGCAACACGGACGCCGCTTTGTGAAGTGAGGAGATCCTCCGCCACCAGCCAATCCACGAGCGCCTGATTGTCCACCGGCTTGCCATCGCAAACCAGGAACTCGTCGAGTGCACTGGCAAACTCACGCGCCGAGCGTGGGCGCTCTTGAACCCTCCTGCGCAAGGCCCAACGTAGGAGATCGAGTAGTCGAATGGGCAGGTGTCCGCCGTGTTGCTCCAAAATGCGCAGGTCGGCTTCGTAGATCCGAGTGAGCACTTCCATCTCACTCTTGCCGGGAAAAAGCGGACGGGTAAGAAGCAGCTCGGCGAGCACGATTCCAACCGCAAACAGATCGCTTCTCGGATCGACCTCGGCGCCCACCACCTGCTCCGGTGACATGTAGCCGATCTTCCCCTTGAGTTCGCCGGGGTAGGTGCGGCGAGCAATGAACTCGCTTCGGACAATGCCAAAGTCGCCAAGTTTTACTTCGCCCTTGCGGCTCACCAAGATATTGCCGGGCGAAACGTCGCGATGGACAATGCCGAGCGGTCGTCCCTTTTCGTCGTGGGCCTCATGCGCGAACGCCAGCGCTTCGAGCACTTGCCTAGCAATGAAACAGGCGATGGGGGCGTTCACCTGGCGTCCACGGGCGGCAACCGCGCGCAGCAGGCGTGCGCAAGAGATGCCGTCCACGTACTCCATGGCCATGAACAGGTCGCCGTCATGTTCGCCGAAATCGACGACGCGCACGATATTGGGGTGTTGAAGAGCAGAACAGATGCGACCCTCATCACAGAACATGGCCACAAACCGAGGATCCTTAGCCAGCTGCGGCAAGATGCGCTTGATGGCAAAGCGCCGCCCCACCACGTCGCCCTCAGCGCCGTGTGCAATGAACACCTCCGCCATCCCGCCCGCACCGAGTCGTTCACCGAGCAGATACTGGCCTACGCGAATTTCTGCATGGGCGCGCAACAACGCCATGATTCCTTGATGATAGACATATTCGACCCCCGTCCGCGAGGGACAGAATAGATTATTACTAACCAAGGTACGGCCCTGGCGGCCAAGAGATTACCACTTTTACGTGGCCAATACGCCCCATCCACACACCCTCTCGTATTGAACGCGCTAATTGACTACAGTAGTGGTTGTTCTGGCTTCCTCGAGGATCATGGCGAATCCCAATCCCTCAACACATCACCACGAGACTGATAGTGTGACGGCCCAAAGACCGGCGACAACACTTGCCGTTGCTGTGACCGGCATTCAAAGCGCACTCGGCGCAGCCTTACTGGCCGATCTTGCGAACGATTCAAGAGTAACCAAGGTGTTGTGCATTGATCTGGTGGCGCCAACGCAGGCATCGCCGAAGCTAGCGTTCGAGAGTATTGATTTGTGTGCCCTTGAGGCGCAGAAGCAACTTGGACAGGCGCTCGCTGATCACCACATCGACGCGATGGCGCACCTCGCGTTCCGGAGCGCGCCATCGCCATCTGCCGGTTATAACCATGAACTCGAGAGCATTGGGACGATGCGGGTCGTCCAAGCGTGCCTCACGGGCCGCGTAAAAAAGCTGGTCATGGGCAGCCAGACTTGGCTTTACGGAGCCAACGTCGGAGCGCCGGCGTTGCTCGACGAACAGCAACCGCCGCGAGCACGGAGAAGCGAACGCTACTTTGCCGACAAGACGGACGCCGAACGCGATGTATTGTCGTTTCGAGCGCCCGGACGCGGCCGGTTATCCACCATCTTGCGCATCGCACCAGTGGTCGATCCGACATCGAACAGTCACATCATCAGTCTGCTTCGCGACAAGCTCTTGCCAAGCGTTCTCGGCTTTGACCCAATGTGGCAACTGACCCATCTCGCGGATGCACAACAGGCGCTTCATTCGACATTGTTCCGGGAGACGCCGGCGATCGTGAACATTGCTTCTGCCGGAGCCGTTCCGCTATCCGTGGCGCGACGCAAGCTGGGGGTGACACCGCTCGCGCTACCGCGGACCGTTGCGTCGATGCTCGTTAGTGGCCTCTGGCTCAGTGGTGCCGGCCGCATCCCGCCGTCGATGCTCGACTACCTACAGTACCCATGTGTTGCGGATTGCGGGCTTGCCCGGACCTGTCTCGAATACCGCCCAAAGCACAACACCTATTCGATACTTCAGGACACTGCTCACTTACGAACTTCTGGATCTCCAGCTAGGAGCCCCGCGTGACTCAGGTTTCCGATCCCAATCACTGCCATTCCGCGTTGGTCTTCGTACGGGACCAGAGCAGCCAAGACGCACGGATGCGGCGTCGAGTTCGTAGCGGCGCAATCCGCGGCACAAGCCCCTATTTGGGCAGAAAGGGCGGCGATCTCTCGGTATACGCGAAGCGCCTAGGTCGCCTTCCGAGTCGCCCGCAATTCGATTCCACGGCGAACCCAGCCCCAGACCAGCCCATTGCAGGCGTTTCGCCCTACGACGAAGCCGCAGGTGCAGTAGTTGCAGCTGAGGCCCCGCGTCTCTACCACGGCTTGCCTTCCGGCGAAGAGGGTGAAGACATCCCAGTCGAATCGGCGCGAGCCATCGATCACCTTGCGACGGAGCTGATGGCACTCGAGGGACGACTTCAGAGTCGCACCGTGCCGGATTCCGCATCGGCGGGGTTGGCTGCACGGCGCGAACCGAGCTCGAGCGGGTATCCCCGGAGTCCGAGGGTGGAAGTAGATCCTTGCTCGCGTGAAGGCGAAGGCAGTCCCAACCGCCCCGCGCCTGGCGAAGAGGACGAACAGCAATCCCTCGATGCTGAGAGTCGGCGCTGGGATGAATTCGGCCGGGATACGCGGGCAATTGAACGCTTCTCGCCCATCGCCCGGTTTCTGGCTAAGCGCTATTTCCGAACCGTCGT
>JBLNFG010000946.1:0-5250 GCA_050263495.1 Myxococcales bacterium
CGCGACGGACAACCCAAAAAGAAAGCGCGTCGAGAGTGGGCACACCGACGAGACGCGTCGGGTAGTGCAGGCATATTTCGAACAATTGTAGACTCAGAGTCAGCTGATCTGGCGATGAGCATTACCGGTATCGGACAGAACGCCTTGATGGATGCGCGTGTAGTCTGCACCGCCAGTGTAGCGCCCCGTCCATCGCTTCGATGGACCTCCACGCTACCAAGTTTCTCTCGCCACGCGCCCAAACCTCACATCGCTCCACGAGTTGCGAGTGCCCTCGTCTCAAAACAGACTGCGCGGTTGCATGCAACGGTTTGACGAAAGGTCAGGCATGACGTCTTACCCGTCCTCGCGCACGGACACGGCATAGCGAAATCAACCGTTCGCCTCCTACAGCGTCCTTTGCCTCGTCATGTCTGCAGACAACTTGACGACAAGGCGTTACTGTCGCGCTCTCTTTGGGAGCGTGGAGTGAAGCCCAGGTATTCATTCACCCATAAACAAACGCCCGGCATACGTCGTACTGAGCTGCATGATAGTCGGCAGTCCGAGTGGCGATTCGCTCCCGCGCACGCCGCAACGATGTTCCTCTACGTTACGGCGCTCCGCGGGGTTCGTCTGCAACTTGGTCGTGGCCTGGTTCGCCTGCGCGGGGTGTACGAGTACGGAAACGCAGTCGCACGGTGAAACGATTCGCATCGGCGCATCTCTACCGTTCACCGGCAACGAATCCGCGATGGGGCGCAATCTCGAGCAGGCCATGTTGCTTGCCGTCGATGACATCAATGCTACGGGCGGTATCAACGGGGTACCGATCGAACTCATCACCCGCGATAGCAACTCCGGATCTGCACGTGGCCTCAACGACATACTCGACCTGCTCTACAATGAGCAGGTTGACTATCTGATTGGCCCCGAAGAAACGGAATTGGCGAAACGCATCGTCGAGGATGTCCGGCGCTTGGACGTACTAAACATTTTGCCCGGGGATGCAGCCCCAGCGTCCAATAGCTCCAGCACCATGGGCTCGTGGCTTCGATTATCCCCAACACCGTTTTCGATCGCGTGTGGACTTGGCGCTCATGCAATATCGGAAGGAGCGCAAACCGCCAACGCGATCTACTCGTTGGAGGACTACAACACGAGTCTGGCGACGGATTTTCGGTTTCACTATAAGAGCTTTGGCGGCAGGCTGCTCTCCTCGGTAACCATACAATCAGCTCAAGACTCCTATCAGTCCGCAATAGGTCGCGTGGTTGCTTCGAATGCAGACGAAACGCTGCTAATCGCATACCCAGCTGCCGCAGCAGAACTGATCACGGAATGGAAGATCGCTGGCGGTCGCGGGAAGTGGTACTTGAGTCCCTTGCTGCGCACGGAGGTTTTCCTGCTGAACATTCCCTACGGCGCACTCGATGGGTCGTTCGGACTCTCGCCAGCGTTGAGCCTGCGTAGTGAATGCCAGCAACTCGACGGCTACGCCGCTGGTCCAATCGAGTGCAGCCGCGCAAACAGACGACGGTTCGTGAACCATTTCGTCCAACACTCGGACGGAACGCGTCCCTTTACGGCGGCGCACTTCTACTACGACTCGGTCGTACTCCTCGCTTCGGCGCTGCAGTTTGCTGTTGCGACGCAGGGCAGCATACCCGGGTCCAAAGAGCTGCATCGTATCATTCGCAACTTGAACCAGACCACGAACGAGCCAGGTTATTGGTACGATTTGCCGTCGGCAATGAAGAGCCTGGCTGCCGGCCATCCCGTTCGGTACGTCGGGGCCGCCGCTGAATACGAGTTCAACGAGTTCGGTGTTGCCCAACACAGGACGTTCGACAGTTGGACCATTCGCAACAATGCCTTCCTTGAGCAAGGCGCCTACTACGCCAGTTGCCCCGATCTGGGAGCGATGTGACGCCGCGCTGCGAGGTGCCCGGGAGATTGCCAATTGCACTACGCTAGGAGTATACAGATGACGAAGAACATCGGATTGCTCGCAGGAATCGCCTTACTTGGTTTGGTATCCGCGTGCGGAAACGAGAACTCGAATGACTCACAGAAGAAGGTCGTTACTCGTGTCGCGATCGAAGAGAGTGTCTTCAAAGCTACCGAGCTCGAGGCTACGGTAGACGGGCTAATTGACGCCATCGACCAGACTGCGCCTGCCGACCTACAGCTAAGCGTGAACCTCAAGGCATTGACCGGTTACTGGGATCCCGTCGTGGTCGGCGCCAATCGCGCACTCGGTGAATTGGACGTCGAAGGCGCCGTGGAGGCCGTAGACACGACCAAAGTTCCGCAAGGCGCAAGCTCGGACGATACCACTCGACTGCAAGCGGCCATGCTCAAGGAAACCCGAGAGGCTGGGGCAGACGGATTTGGGATTGCTGCCATCACCGACGTACTGGTCGATGAGCTCAATACGGCCGTCGACGCGGGCATCCCCGTGATTACGATCGACAGCGATCTAGCCAACTCGAAACGCGATCTCTACATCGGAACCCTAAATGCCGAAGCCGGAAAAACCGCTGGCAACAGCCTTAAGGCACTGATGCCGGCCGCTCCTGGAACGGTGATCATCTTGGGCTATGAGTTGGAGAATTGGCCAGACGGCTACGACCGAACAATGGCGACCAAGAATGTGCTTGAGGCCTCGGGCTATACCGTTGTCGTGCGTCGCACGCTTTGGGAGGAAGGCGGCGAGGAAAAGGACATCCAGTTCATGGCCGAAACCATCAACACCGCAACACCACCGGTCGTGGGCATGATTGGGATGTTCTCTAACGCATATCGATGCGCAATGGCGGCCGAAGTCGCAGGCAAAACAGGAAACGACATCGCGATTGCCGCATTCGACTTCGACTCGAAGACCGTCTCTTACATGCAATCTGGACTCATCAAGGTCACCCATGCCCAACGCCAGTACTACATGGGCTACTTGACCCCGTACATACTCTACGGAATGAACGTGCTCGGGAAGACCAAGACCAAGGCCTTGCTCAGCGCACAAATGGTGGACGAGTACCGATTCAATTCGGGGCTAGACGTCGTGAAGGCCGAACAGCTCGATCAGTACTATTCATTCTTGGACAAGTTGGGCGTATCCGGGAGCTAAGCACTCTGTCGCGAGTGAGCTCGCGTCTCCAGTTGCCGTAACCCTGTCTATCCGATGTTCCAATGAACCCCTAAGCGCACACACGCTTGGGGGTTCGGCATGTGTACACTGAACGGGGCCGACCGAGTATTGCTTGCTACGTTGCCATCCCGTTCGAATTCAAGGCGCTGCGGCCCTCTCCACGGGAAAGAGCAGATGAGTTCTAACTTTGGAGTGCGCCAGTGGCGATTGCGAGGAGGAGCGGTGCCGCACGTGCTCGGTTGCGACGAGGCAAACGTGTGCCAGCGGTTGAACGGTCCGCGATGCAAACGGCTCCCAATTGCACGGACCGAGTCCATCCGCGTCACTCAACTCTGATCCGGCGCACGTTACCGATCTTCTGCCGAGCAAAACGCGCTAGTACGTCCAGATCCTTGCTGTAAAGTTCCGTGTGTCCGCACTCGGCACAAACCTTTGCCTCGAGCCTCACGCGGTAACGCTCATGTTTGGACCCAAGCAACCCAACTTCACCGGTTTCGGCGTAGGCCGCAGTGATGGTGAGCGACTCGACGGTGTTACTACTCTCGTAGTTCGGGATAAGCGCCTCATCGATGATGAAGGCGTCCTTAGATCCGCAACCTACGCACGGCCGGAGATTCTTCATGTTCCCATGATGGCACGCGCGTGGTGGCGCCGTCCACGACCGACATCCGCCGTAGTCCTCTCGATGCAGCTCGTTCGTCTCTGGCGCGCTTGCGAGCGCAGCATGAGACGTTGGGTCGCCGAGCCTCTCCTGCTGACGTTTTTCTGAGGCATCCCCTCATTTGGATTGCACAGAAAGGGCGGAAGAGGACCCACTCGCGAAACCGTGTGCGATTGCCTCGCTAGAAATTGAGTGGATTTCTCAGGCTGTTTTTGGTCAGTGCGTCGCGCAAACGGCTGGTCCCGATCGTCACTACTTCGGTCAGTGGGGCGTGATTGCGACGGGCAAACCAAAAGGCTTGCGCGAACACCCACGGCGACTCAATGGGCACTTCCGCAACCCGCGGGAACGTCACTCAGGCGGCCTTCCCGCGGGTTTGGTCTTCAATTCGCTCTTGGTACGATTCCGAGAGTCACGTTACTGACAATTGGTGATCCACTTCCATGGGTTTCCGGAGGCGCCCGTCGGAATGGCGTCACTGGCCCATTGCGCGGCAAACTCGAAACCATTGTACGAAACGCGACTTCCCTTTGGGTAAACCTGCCCCGAGGTCCACAGGGGCTGAATGCAAGCCGGTACCGCTGGCGTACCGACGCAGGCGGCAATGTATTGCCAGGGTCCATTCTGCCCGCCCGGTGCGGCATTCGAGTTCCACCACAAGTTGCGATAGGTTGCGCCTTGGTAAGTCACCAAGCTGCCCGCGTCTTGATAGTTGATTTGCGAGTTCCAGATCGGGGCCGTGCACAGGTTCGAAAGCGTAATGCCATCGCTTGCACCAAGAGCACTGGAGAGAACCGCGTTGGAGTGAGCCTCGACGGAAAGGTACACGGTCTGGCCGGGCAAGAGCCGCTGATCGCCGAGGTCGAACGTGTTCTCCGTTAGAGTGGTCGTCGTCCAAGGCACGATGTCTGCGAGCCCAGGTGCGGAGCCCCACGCCACGCGGTAGTTTGCGATCCCGCTCGGGTGCGAGGACGACCAACGCGCGTGGATGTGCCGATTGTCGTTGGTGAGGTCGCCATCATCGACGACTACCGGTATGGTTGGCAGAGCCGCTGGCGCCAAGGCTGCTTGCGTGTAGAGGCTGGTCTTGTCGGGGAAGTCAAACCAGAGCTCGTGCTCACGATGCAGCCAACGTTCCTGATTGAAGACGTAGAGCGCACCCGAGTCTTCGACGACAACAGGGTACTCTGCGCGACGGCGGGTCTCGCCTGGTAGGAGGGGAGCAATGCCGTTATCCCAGAGCTCACGCGTGCTACCACGTGTTGCTTCGACTGGACGGGACAGGAACGTAACCAGGCGCGCGTCGGTCACCTGCAACCCAAAGAAACCTGAGTGCAAATCCACCGAGCCGATGTCCTGGACCGTTTGCAGCGCGTTCCACACCGTGCCGTTTAGCGACGCAAGCGAAACCGTGGTGCTGCCAAGAGGTTGGTAGAACCGACGCACCTCCCCCGAGGAG
>JBLNFG010000947.1:0-3943 GCA_050263495.1 Myxococcales bacterium
GGTGTGAGAATTATCCAACTCCGTTGGCGCTCCCGACATGAGGTCAACGAGAGTCCCCAAAAAAGTGCCAGAAAATGCCTTTGCATTGAGTGAAGTGGGTCCTTGGCCCACTTGCGCACACCGATTAAAAGAGTTGCCGTCGCACCGTGTGGTGACTTGGGATTCGCGTGTTGGTGGGACCATCAGATGCAACGTTTCCGTCGCGTGCGCGCTGCTTCCGCGCGGACACAGCTACGGGAAGTAGATTGGTGACTCTTGAAACGATCACGATCGAAGTGAAGTCAGGTTTCGCCTCTGATAGAGAATTTTGGTGCTTTGGTACGCGCGAACGACGTTGATACGATGGACGCCAGTTTCGTTAGATGAACGTAGGGACAAATCAAAAATTGATGTTAGAGTCACCAACCGGATCTGCCAGCTCAGGCAATCCGGGTAACTTCAGATGCGGGCGCGCCACGTACGGCTGCCCGATGCGAGGGCAACATGCGGAAAGCTCTAGTCACTCTCTCTGGCGCAGGAATCATCGCGTCATTCATTCTCGCCTCGTGTGTAGTGAAGGAGGAAAGCGACGACGATGGTGATGGCGGGTCCAATGGCAGCGCCAAAGGTGGCGCACCTGCTTCAAGCACGACGAAGCCGATCGTGCCCGCGACGGGTGGGGCTCAGAATACGAATCCAACCGCCCCCAATGGCGGCGCGCCAGTGTCGTCAACGGTTGGCGGCACGAAGGAACCTGCGTGTCCGGACTTGCTGCAGAAGCTGAGCTCAGGCAGTGACGTCTGTAGCGCCACTGAGACGGCGGCAGATTACTCGCACATCAACATGCTCATCGTGTTGGACAAGTCCCTCAGTATGACTGCCACTCCAGCTGGTGACACGAAGACCAAGTGGGTCGGAGCGACCGAAGCCCTTCAACAGGCACTCAATCCCAATGAACCACTGGTGAGCTACGGGTTCATCCTCTATCCGTACGCGGCGCCCGTGGCTGCGACGAGTTGTGAACTCTCGGGCGGTGAAGAGGCTGTCAACGTCAAAATTGGTGCGGCATCGGAGAGCGTGCCGAAGATCGTTCAGCTCATGAAGGACACGACGCCTGGGGGTGGTACGCCTACGGCATCGGCGTTGCGGGCCGCCTTCCAGTACTACACTCAAGGTGGCGGCATGGCGCTCGACGGGCAGAAATATGTGCTGCTCGTTACGGATGGGGGTCCGAACTGCAATGCAGCCCTGTCGTGTCAGACAGACACTTGTACAGCGGATTTGGACAAGAGTGGAAGCTGCGGTGACCCCACGAAGATGGATACGAGCTGCTGCAATCCGATCAACAAGGTTCCAGGTGGCGTCGATCCCCAGGCACTCTGTCTGGATCACGAGGCCGTAAAAGACCAGCTGAACGCCCTTCGCGGTCAAGGGATCAAGACGTTCGTCATTGGCATCCCAGGGACTGAAGCCTACGCGAGTTTCTTGGATGGTTTTGCCGACGCGGGCGGCGTTCCTGTGACGCCGACCACGGAAAAGCCACACCGCTACTACGAGGTGAAGAATCAGGCAGAGCTGCTCACGGCGTTCAAGACGATCACCACTTCGCTGGTGCGCGACTGCAACGTGAAGCTCGCGGAGAAGCCGCTCGATCTGAGCAAGATCAACGTGGCGGTTGATTGCGCGGAGTTGCCGCAGAAAACCGGCGAGGTCGTAAACTGGGAGTACCTCTCTGCGACCCAGTCGATTGAGATCAAGGGCGCAAAGTGCGAGGCGATCAAGTCGGTCGGTGCCAAACGCATTGATGTCGTGAACGGTTGTCCGACGATTATTCAGCTTTAGCCGCAAAGTTACGTTTCAAGTGGGCCCCGATGGGCCCACTTCCGCCTACTGAAATGACCGTGTGCACGCGACCTCGGTGGGCCGTTAGGGTTGGAGAGCTACACTGAGAAAGCCGATAAGACCAAGCAATTGGTTCTCAAGGCGACCGGCAACAGTTGAGATAAGGCTTCGGATCAGATTTCTTGAGGTAACAGCGAGGGCCACATGAAAAAGCAGCGTTTCGGACTTGGTTGGTTGGGTTTGGGGGTACTCGTGGGCACGCTCGGGATCGGGTTTGGAGCCTGTACCCGCGTAGAGAGCGATGAAGAAGACGATGGTGGTCCTAATCAGCCAGGCGATGGAACGGGCAATGGTGGTGGGGGAAATACCGCCAGCAACAACGGCGGTAACAACACCGTTAGCAACACCGACCAGATTGCTCGGGGCGGCTCCATCGTCAGAACGACTGCACCCTCAACAGCCGTAGCTACCGGCGGTGCAGCCCCCACTACCAACTTCGGGACGGGAAATGTTCAGGCCTGCTCGGGTATCCCCGCACAGGCCGTCGATGAGGCAGCAAAAGCCGCGGCATGCGCGGGCGCGGCGATCGAGGCAGAACCACTACCAGTGGATATGATCATCCTTCTGGATCGATCGATCTCGAATAGCTATGCGGTGGGCTCGGATTCAGCCACCTCCGCCAACGCTGGGCAGACTACGCGTTGGGAGGTGCTTACGGCGGCTATGCAAGGCTTGGCGACTTCACCTGATGCCGTCAACCTGGGCGCGAGCCTCACCTTCTTCAGCTACAACGGTGGGTCCAGCGCCACTACCGAGTGCAATGTCGCGGACTACACGAAGCCAGTCGTTCCTCTGGGCATCCTGGGGCAGCCTAGCGCGGACGATCCGACGATGACTCAGGGGCAGCGGCTGGTCGCCGCAATGAAGTCCGTGTCGCCGGGCGGGTTAACGCCGACCGTGCCCGCCCTAACGGGGGTGTTCCAATACGCAATGTCGGAGAAGAAGAGGGACTCCACCCGCGAGAAGGTGGTGGTCCTTATCAGCGACGGCTATCCGACGCTTTGCGAGCAGCGCTCACCCTCGGATGTCGCGAGTGTGATCGCCGAAGCAGCCAGTGCCAATGTGCCAGTCAAGACCTTCATCATCGGTGTCGGCTCGGAGAAGGCGATGGTCGACGGGGCCAAGTTCAACCTCCAGAACTACGCGCGTTCGGGCAATACCGGCAGACCGCCGTACGTCCTGGACGAAGCAGCCGGCGCAGAAGCCGTGCGGAACCAGTTGATCGCCACCTTGCTCAATATCTCGAATTCCGCGTTGGCGTGCGACTACGACGTTAAGCCGCCCAGCAATGCCATGGTCGTCGATCCAGAGTCCGTCTCGTTCACATGGAAGCCCAACGTTGGTGATCTCCAGGAGATTCCGCGCGTGTCGAGCGCAGCGGCTTGTTCGCGCAGCCCGAACGGTGGCTGGTACTTCGACGATCCGATTTCGCCGAAGAAGATTACGACCTGTCCCTGCACGTGCGCGAACTTTGGCGCGGGGCACGGAACCATTTTCTATGGATGCAAGCCGCTCTTGATCATTGAGTAGAGCTGCTGGCGAATCGTTTCGGTGAACGTTGCTCCCTCGATACGGACCGCCTTGTGGTGGTCCGTATTCGTCTATTTCAGGGCGCTGGCGGCCCGCTCTCACATGGTTGCCGACCCCGAACGAGGAAACCGTCGCCAAAAGGACTTGCCCGTCCCTCAGCTGGGACGACATAGTGCGGGTGTGCGTTGTTACAGCCTTCTTCTTCTTGCCGCGACTTTCGCGTGTTCATCCACGAGTGTGGTTTTGCCGAAGCGGTCACCGTTGCGGGTGGCGGGAGAACTGGCTGACTCGGGGCGACCGCACGGGACGGTATTTCGCGATGAGTTGACCCAAGCGGTCGCGTTGGGGCTTGGACACTTTCTGCAGCACATCGAGGTGCGCGCGGTCACGCGCGTCAATGACCTCGGCCAACACGAATTTGTCGGGTTCCAGATCCTTTCGCTCAGACCCGCCGAGGAGTGGCTCAAATTCGATTTTGCTCCGGGCGACGTAGTAACGCGTGTCGAGGGCGTTTCGATCGAGCACTATGACA
>JBLNFG010000948.1:0-6791 GCA_050263495.1 Myxococcales bacterium
CGATGGACTTGTGGTTAGATACTAGCCGAATGGTGCCGTTCATCGCGAAGGTGAGTTTCATCAAGGCAAGGAGAGCGGCGCATTCAAGACGTATGCTGAAGGCGGTGCGCTACTCGAAACGGTAGAGTACCGCGAGGGCAAGAAGCACGGTCTAGTGCGTGCGTATTACGATGATGGCAAGCCACGCGAAGAGGTCGAGTACGCTGGCAATCTGCGGCACGGCACGGCGCGGACCTTCTACCCGAACGGCACTAAGCGCAGCGAAGGCAAATACTCGAATGATGAGCAGGTCGGAGTGTGGCGTTCCTTCCGCGACAACGGCAAGCCGATGGAGGAACTCCAATTCGCTGCGGGACTGAAAGACGGTCCAACTACGCAGTGGCAGGAGTCAGGCTTCAAGGCACTCGAAGGGAATTACATCTCGGACAAGAAAGACGGGGTCTTCCAGTACTACGCCGAGGATGGCAACCTAAACAAAACGGAGGTGTATAAGGCTGGCAAGTTGGTGCGGGTCAAGAAGCACGGCAAGAAGTCCGGCCAAATTGCTCAGCGCTAGATTCTCGCACAGTTGCCCGGTCACCGTTTGCGCGTCGTGACCGGGATCGAAAACGTAAGCGGCTGTGCCTGTGGCCCAAATTTGGTGGAACGAGCCACTTGGACCAGGCACTGGCCGAGCGGTGTCGCTCCAATTGCAGTCGGCGATATGCTTGCCGATTGAACCGTGCCGTCAGTATCGATCCTGAAGCGCACAGACACTTCGGGTGTTCCGCTCACGTCGACGGCGTTGGACTGGAAACACTGCTGCATTGCGGCTTGCCGTTTGGCAAACGTGCGCGAGAGTGCGACGCTTGGATCGGGCGGCTTGCTTTCATTGCGCACCGTTGTCGTCTGGAGCCGCCCAGTGTTCTCTGAGGTCGGGCGCGCAGTGTTGTCGGAGGCGTGAGATTTGGCGTCGCTCGGTGTCGGCTGCGCGGCGACGAGTTCCGCAGGTTGCCCGTCGGGAATGGGAGGGTCCTTCTGGTCATCACCCGACTCCACCACGAGATACTTGGGCTGTGTTTGAGACGCGACACCGCGCGAAACGGCGATTGCTGTGGCAACTGCGGCAACTGCCAGCGCGCCTGCGACCAGCAATAGGTTGCGGTACCCCGCGATCGTGGGTCGCCCGCTAATCCGGGGCGCCGGCGTTACTGCAACACCAAGCAGGCCACGGGTATCCGCGGCCAGAGCCTCAGTTGAAGGTCTTCCTAGGCTCAAGGAAGGCGCAGCCGCATCTCCGGTGAACGAGTCTTTCGCTACCCTGATGGTTGGGTTGCTGGGCAGCACTCGAAGTGACTCGGGCACGATCGGATGGGCTCGCCATGCCGCGTCGAGCTGCTTCAACGAAGGCACATTCAGCAATTTTGGCAACCCATCGCTGAAGTCGGCGCGGATCGCGGTCAACATCTCTGCGTGGATGTCAGCTTCGGATCGAGGCAGGATTCCGCGTAGAGCTGTCGAGAAATCCTTTGCGGAGAGGAATCGGGACTGGCTATCTTTCAGCAGCGCTTTAGCCACAACGGCCGCTAATTGTTTGGGAACGTCTGCGCGTAAGTTGTCGATGGGCGCTGGTTCGAGCGCGAGGACTCGTCGAATGATCACGGCCGCGTCAGGTCCGCTAAAGGGATTCGCGCCGGCCAAGAGCTGATACAAGATCACCGCACACGCGTAGATGTCGGTCGAGGCAGTCGCCGTAGCACCCGAGTAAAGCTCCGGTGCAGCATATGGGAGCTTGCCCTTGAAGCTCGAGCGATGCTCGTCGTCCTGGACCGTTTGTTCTGTTTCGACGCGGGCTACGCCGAAATCGACAATCCGGACTCGTGCATCTACGTCGAGCAGGATGTTACTGGGCGATATGTCCCGATGAATCACCCCTGATCGCTCGCCACTCGAGGTGTGAGCGTACTGAAGGGCACCCAACACCTCGAGGATGATGTACACGCATTCTTGCCACGGCATCTGCTTTCGCGTCTTGACCACGTACTTGAGCCATTGCCCAAGGTGGTACCCGTTCACGTACTCGAGCACCATCAAGTACGCGCCATTCTCTTGCCCGAAATCCACCACGTTAACGATGCTTGGATGTCGCAGCTGCGACAAGATGCGCGCTTCTCGGACGAACTGAGCGCGGTCTTCGGCTGAAGCCGTTAGGTGCGGAAGAATGCGCTTGATTACGACGGGTTTCGCGAAGCCGGCAGCGCCCTCGACGCGGCCCAAATAGACAGCGCCCATTCCACCCATTGCAAACGGCTGAATGACGCGATAGCGGCCGAGCAGGAGTCGATGCAGCATTTCATCGCGCTTCTCGGTCATCGTCGCCCCTCTACGAACCGCACCCGCGGCGGCGCGCCGGGGAGTTGGGTAGGCGAGCTGAGCAGAGTGCGCAGAATCACAACGCCGCCCGCTCCGAGTGGAGGATGCACAGGTAAGAATGGACTTGCCATGGGGCTGCGTTGCCTTGCTAACGAATGCGCGAGCGAGACGTCATGCAGCTGCCTAAGGTACGCTAAGGCTCGAGCCCGGCCAATGTTCTATGTCCAGGGAACCATGTCCCACATCTGATTGCATCGTGGATCAGCCCGCAGAGCGGACTTTATGAGTCCCCTGACGCGGCTTCGACCTGCGGACAGGTGCGGACCCACACTGCTGCGCCCGTGCCCGCCCGAGCCCAGGGCCATTGACGTCTGCACGCCCGCGCCGCTTCAACTTGCCTCTGTGGCGAATACCGACGACCTGGCTCCGCCAATGAAACGAACGGCGCGGGCTCATGTGACAGCGCTCTTTCACGTCAACCGGGGCCGCCGATGACCAGTCCATGGGCTGGAGCGCGTCCGCCGCGTGCCGCTGGACTTGCGCTCTAGGCCTCCATTCGCGAGAGCACCCCCTCAAGCATTTGCTCGCGCTGCTTCAGGAAGACGCGGAACTCTCGGGCATCCGTGTGATGAATTTCTTCGAGCAGACGCGTTCGATCGCCTTTGAGAAGCTCGGCGAGCAGGTGCATTTCGTCGGCAGACAGTCTAAGGTCCCTCACCTGGTTCATTGGGTTTTCCCTCCTCCGCGGCCCGCATGGGCTGCATGCCAAAGTGTGGTGCACAGTTGGTACTGACGCCAAGTGGCTTGGCTGATGCATCAATTCGGCTCCCCTAGCCCGCAGGGTGGCGCGGCTGCGGACTGAATCGTAAGCAGGCATAGCCGTGGCGTCGACAAATGGTAGTTTCGGCTCACGTTTTCGCCCGACCACCTCTGTCCACTCGAGATCCGTAGATGAATCAGCCTGATAGCAGCAAGGGATCTGTGCCCCCAGCCTCACCCCGAGAGCGTCGCACCCTGCTTGGGATTGACGTTATCAAGTGGGTGTTCGCACTGGAGTACGCGCTTCAGGGATTGGCCAATCCTTTCCAGGGAATCACCTACCAGCCCTTCTTCCGACACTTCCGCGTCGACTACGGCATGAGTGAGGCCGCGACTCAAAAGCTGTTTGCAAAGGCCTACCTCGCCTGGAGCATGAAACCGGTCATTGGCTTCCTCATCGATGCCTATGGCCGCACCCGGACTCTGCTGCTGGGCTTGCTCACCGCGGGAACGCTCGGATACTTGCTTACGCCGCTCGTGGACCGCGGTGTGCTCGTGTTCTTCGGAAGCATGTTCCTGCTTTCCGTAGCCTTCGCGGCAACCGACGTGGCGGTAGATCGCGCGACCGTGATCGTTGGCGAGGAGGAGTCGCGAGCCACCGGACGTTCCAAGTCTACTACGGTGGGACTGAACCAGGCCATTTGCTGGACGGCTGTGTACGGCACCGGGGCTATCGCGGCAGTGCTCGGTGGGTATGTGGCCGATCACGTGCCCTTCGATGTGTTCTTGGCGTCTCTGGCGATCGTGCCCGCGCTGGTGTTACTCGTCGTCTATCGACTACCGCGAGATCGCGCACAGCCAATCCCGATCAAACAATCGGTCTTGAGCTTCTGGAACGGTCTGAATAGCGGCCCGGTTCTGGGCGTTATGTTCTTCTTCTTTCTGTTCAAATTCCAGCCTGCCATGGGCCCACTCTGGAATGACCATCTGATCAAGAATCTGAAGTTCTCACAGACCGAGATTGGGTTAAGCGACGGAACTGCCTACGCTGGGTACTTTCTAGGAGTTCTGGTGTTCGCGTGGAAGGGCGTGAAATGGCAGGATCGCTACGGACTCAAGCGCCTGTTCCGTATCTACATTTTTGCGAGCATCCTGCTCAGCTTGACGCAGTACCTCTTCGTCGAGCCATGGTTTACGGCGGTTACTGCACAATTGGCGCACGCTTTCCCGTCTTTGGCTCCGAGCACGGTGCGTCTGAGTTACCTATGTGTGTATAACTTTGCGCTGAGTATCATCGCCTCGGTGGTTCAGATGAGCACCTTCAGCCTCGTGGGTGCCGTGATTCCGGTAGCGGCAGCGGGAAGCCTGTTCGCAGGCTTCATGTCAGTAGCGAACTTGGCCTATTCCTTCAGCTACTCGAGCGGCGCCTGGCTATATACGCACGGACCGGAGTGGAGCTGGCTACGCAGCTTGGACCAGCGCCTGTTCCATACGAACCTGGCCGAGCTCAAGCACCTGTCCATCAGCATGCTGCTGTTGATCAACTCACTGGCATTCTTGCTGAGCTTCCTCTGCGTACATCTTCTGCCAAACCAACGTGAAACGGCTGCCACTGAACGAGACGCGCCATCCCACCCTGGCTCGGAACGCTGGCTCCACTTGCCGCCGACAGGATTGCGGCTGGTCAACATCCTCTGTCTGGCATTCGGCGCGGGTCTCTGGCTCCTCGCCGCCTTCGGTTGGGGCTTGGACGCAATCTCGGCGTTATTGATCAGCTTCTTCTCAGTGACGTTTCTGCGCAAGCAGTTGCTAGACGCTTGGCTGCGGCGCCTGGAGAATTCCTAATCCGACCAGCAAAGCTGGGCAGGACACAAGCGACCGGTGAACTAAACAGGAGCCCGATGCTGTCTCTATGCCAAGCCCTACCATTCTAGCTCCGTTACGAGCCCTCTCTTCCACGCCGTGTGCCGTCTGGTTGCTGCTCGGCCTTTCCGTGTTTGCGTGCCAACCGCAACACGCCCCGGCGCCGAAGACGGCCACGCCGCAGGCGCAAACACCGAGTGGCCTCATGCCGTGGCACCAGCGGCTCGATCGCGGCAAGTGGGTCGAGCCGGATCACTACGTCGCGACGGCGCCGGGCGCCGGCCGTTTCTGGCTTTCCGGAGACGGCCAAGCAGCAACCCTGGTGGTGAGCAGTGCGGACTACCGCGGAGTGATCCGCGCAACCGACGACCTCAGGACGACGTCGAGCGGGTTACGGGCATCAAGCCTCGGGTGGTGGGTGACGCGGCCTCTGCTGGGGGTAGCGAACTCGTGTTGATCGGCACACTCGGCAAAATCCCCGCGCTCACGCAAATCGCAGCTGCAGGGAGACTCGACGTCGGGGATCTTCAGGGTCTTCGCCCCCGTCTGCAGCTGGCGCCGCGAGGCGATGTGGCCATTGGGCCGCGGCCGGTCCGTAGAGTGATTTCATAGCCTAAATGCAGCACCTTGCCCGATTCCGGGCAAGGTGCTCGACATTACCTCCAACCATTGCGAGATTGTGACCCGTGATTCCGTCGGTTCAGGAGGCGCAGCGACGGCTGCAAGAGATCTTGGGGCTTGCCCCTGATCTCGCGGCGCGAGCCGTGGAAGAAATCCTAGATTCGATGCGTCTGGACATCGACGAATACATCGTGGCTCGTCACGCGGAACTCTCACGCCAGGGCGTCGCTAATGCGGAGATTTTCGCACGTATCGAGGCTGAGTTACCAACCCTTCGATTCGCGGCAAAGCGAATGACGGCACGCCAAATCAGGCGACGTATTTACGGATGATTCGAAATCGAGGCAAAAGATGTGCGGTATAACTGGTTACGTGGGGACCGAAAGCGCGTGGGACGTTATCGTCAACGGACTGCGACGTCTTGAGTATCGTGGCTATGATTCAGCGGGGGTTGTGACTGTTTCCCGCAAGAATTTTCACCTAGCCAGAAGCGTTGGGCGCTTACGAGCGCTCGAGGATGCCAACCCGCAGGGGCTACCGGGCAATATTGGCATTGGTCACACACGCTGGGCGACGCACGGCGGTGTGACGGAAGCCAACTGTCACCCACACCTCGATTCCAAGGGACGAATCGCCATCGTCCACAATGGAATCATAGACAATGCCGAAGCCCTACGCGCAGAGCTCGAAGCAGCCGGTACACAGTTTCGTTCTGAGACGGATACCGAGGTACTTGCCGAGCTGATTGGACGCAACGTGGATAAGGGTTTGTCCCTGCGGGAGGCGGTAGTGAACGCGCTGAAGCGCATCGAAGGTACGGCTGGTATCGTCGCGCTCGATCGCCTGGACGGCGAGCGACTGGTTGCGGCGCGCATCGGTAGCCCCGTGGTCGTAGGGCTCGGCGAATCGGCGTGCTGGGTCGCGTCAGACGTGCTGGCGCTGCGCCCATTCACGGATCGGGTGATCGTGCTGGACGACGGCGAGGTGGCTGAGTTGACGCCAAACTCGATCAAGACCTTCGATCTCGAGCAACGCAGCCTCGAGAAGCGCGTCGAAAAAATTCTGCACCAACCCGAAGAGGCCGATATTGGGGCGTACGCCCACTTCATGCTCAAAGAGATCCACGAGCAGCCGGTGGCACTGGATCGTTCAATGCGTGGGCGCTTGGACCCGGCCGTGGGTTGTTCTCGTTTGGG
>JBLNFG010000949.1:0-3611 GCA_050263495.1 Myxococcales bacterium
GCAGGGGAGCCCGTTCACGTCATCGATTTCACGAGTTTCAGCAAACCGGGTCGTGGCTACAGCCTTAAGGTCGGTAGCGACAAGAGCTTTCCCTTCGATATCGACGACGAGCTCTACCATCAGTTGAAGTACGACGCTCTGCACTATTTCTATCACAACCGCAGCGGTATCGAGATCAAGCTGCCCTATGCTGGCGAACAGAAGTGGGCGCGCCCAGCAGGTCACTTGACTAGCGATAGAGCCGTTGGGTGCGCACCTGACGCGGCGTGCGACTACCAATTGGACGTCACGGGTGGGTGGTATGACGCAGGCGATCACGGCAAGTACGTGGTCAACGGCGGAATCACCGTTTGGACACTGCTGAACCTTTGGGAGCGCACCAAGTTCCTGGGATCGAGCCTTGCCGACTTCGCTGACGGCAAGCTGAATATTCCCGAGAACACGAACCGTGTACCCGACTTGCTGGACGAGGTCCGTTGGGAACTCGACTGGATGATGAGGATGCAGGTCCCCGATGGAAAACCGAAGGCGGGCATGGTGCATCACAAGGTGCATGATGCGAATTGGACTGCACTCGGAATCGCTCCGCATGAAGCCGAGAAGAAGATGCAGCGCTTCCTGCGCCCGCCGAGCACGGCTGCCACCTTGAACTTAGCGGCGAACGGCGCCCAGTGCGGGCGCGTGTTTCGAGGCGTGGATGACGCGTTCGCTCAGCGTTGCCTAGTAGCCGCAGAGAAGGCTTGGGTGGCTGCAAGAGCTAATCCAGCGGTGTACGCGTTGGCATCTGACACGAATGGTGGTGGACCCTACGACGACAAGGACGTGTCTGATGACTTCTATTGGGCCGCAGCCGAATTATGGGTTACGACCCGCAAAGATCAGTACAAGCGCATCGTGCAGGCGTCGCCGTACCACAAGAATTTCCGAATGACGGCTGGAAATTCCACGGCGTCAATGACCTGGGGTGAGACCGACACCCTCGGCAAGATCTCGATGGCGATCGTTCCCCAAGCTGCCGATGCCGCGACTCTGGGGCGTATGCGAATGCAGGTTGTTGAAGCAGCAGATGAGTACCTGAAAATCATTTCGGCAACAGGCTACAGTGTGCCCTTCAAAGGAGAGCCAGACGGGGCTTACCCGTGGGGCTCCAACTCGTTCGTCATCAATAATGCAATCGTGCTGGCTCTCGCCTTCGACTTCACGGGCCAGAAGAAGTATTTCGACGGAGCGCTGGAAGCGATGGGCTACCTCTTGGGGCGCAACCCGCTTGGGCAGTCCTATGTTTCCGGATATGGCTCCAAGCCGCTGCAATGGCCTCACCATCGGTTCTGGGCGTTCCAGGTCGACAAGCGATTTCCGCCAGCGCCACCCGGGTGCTTGTCCGGTGGACCAAACTCAGGGTTGCAGGACCCATATGCGCAAGCCGCCGGTCTGAAAGGGTGCGCTCCCCAAAAGTGCTTCGTGGATCACAGTGAAGCCTGGAGCACCAACGAGATTACGATCAACTGGAATGCCCCCTTGGCTTGGGTCAGCGCGTTCCTCGACGAGAAGGGCCGAAAGCTCACAGGGGGCGCCGTGATTTCCGCATCGGGCGCCGGTTCAGCTAAGGGAGCGGCTGTTCGAGGGAGGGCCGACAAATCACGTCGGGGGTCAGGAAAGAAGCGCTGAGGCTGGCGCCGTGACGCCGCAAGCATTGCGCGTCGCGGTCGCGGCTTTTTGATGTCGAGCCACGCACTTTTTTGCCATTTGCAGTTCGGCTCACTGCTGCACCGGCATTCCGATGGCGCAAGCTCGTGCAGCTATCGCCTCGATACTGACAGCGTCCATGCGGGACTGCTTCGCGCACGCCCAGGTTTGTCCTTGGCCTAGACTACCTGAGATGCTGCGGGCACGGCCTTGTGTCGCAGTCGCACAGAAACTCAAGCAAGGGCGGGGCTGGTGGAACGCCGACGGACAGTCCGATCTGGTGCTGGAGCATTCGTGCGACCGTCGAGCGATTGGGAGCGGTTCCATGTGACAGATCAGTAGTCACAGGCTATTGTCCGCACGCAATGCCGCCTAATCTCGCAATGGCCGTAGCGCCCCCAAGAACCCGACGGTCGTGGTGATGCGCTCGGTTTCGATGTGACGGTTGTTTAGCGGTGCCGGAGAACTACGATGCGTTTCGGTAACTTCGATGATGCCAACAAGGAATACGTAATCACGACGGCACAGACGCCGTATCCGTGGATCAACTACCTCGGAAGTGAGCAATTCTTCTCGCTCATCTCTCAACAAGGTGGCGGGTATAGCTTCTACCGGGACGCACGCCTTCGGCGGATCACGCGCTACCGTTATCACAACGTTCCGGCGGATGCTGGCGGGCGCTACTTCTACATTCGCGAGCAAGACGGCGATTTTTGGACGCCAACCTACGGCCCCGTCAAACGCGAGCTCGATGCATACGAGTGCCGACACGGGTTGGGGTACACGAAGATCACCGGCCGCCGCAAGGGACTGACCGCAGAGGTCCTCTGTTTGGTTCCGCTTGGCCGCAACGTTGAGATTCACCAACTCACGCTCAAGAACGAGAGCAATTCACCGCGCTCATTCAAGGTGTTCTCGTTAATCGAATTCTGCCTATGGAACGCGATGGACGACTTCACCAACTTCCAACGTAATTGGAACACTGGCGAGGTTGAGGTCGATGTGAATCAGCCGTCGGGCGCCACCATCTATCACAAAACGGAGTACCGAGAGCGTCGCAACCACTACGCATTCTATCACGTCAACACCAAGGTTTCCGGCTTCGATACCGATCGCGAGAGCTTCTTCGGTCTCTACAACGGCATGCACGAACCGAACGTCGTGGCCGCGGGTCAGTCGACGAACTCGGTGGCTCATGGCTGGGCACCGATCGCGTCGCACGGCATTGACGTGACGCTCGCTCCGGGCGAATCGAAGACCTTCGTCTTCTTGCTCGGATACATCGAGAATCCGGTGGAAGAAAAGTGGGAGAGTCCTGGCATCATCAATAAGAAGCGAGCCAAGGAGCTGATCGCCGAGTTCCAGACGCCTGCCCAAGTTGCAGACGCGATGAAGAAGCTCAGCGCGCACTGGGAGGACCTTTTGGGCAAGTTCGTGGTCCAAAGCGCGGATTCGAAGCTCAATCGGATGGTCAACATCTGGAATCCCTACCAGTGCATGATCACCTTCAACATGTCGCGCAGTGCCTCGTACTTCGAGACCGGAATCGGGCGTGGCATGGGCTTCCGCGACTCCAACCAAGATCTGCTGGGCTTCGTACACCAGATCCCCGAGCGCGCGCGTGAGCGCATCATCGATATCGCGTCGACGCAGTTCCCCGATGGCAGTGCGTATCACCAGTACCAGCCGCTCACCAAGCGCGGCAATAACGACATTGGCAGCGGCTTCAATGACGATCCGCTTTGGCTCATCCTTGGAACAGCGGCGTACATCAAAGAGACGGGCGATTACTCGATCCTCGATGAGCAGGTGCCGTTCGACAATGATCCGAACAACAAGGCAACGCTGTTCGAGCACCTCAAGCGCTCGTGCGACCACGTGCTCAAGAACCTCGGCCCCCACGGCCTGCCGCTGATCGGCCGCGC
>JBLNFG010000950.1:0-4560 GCA_050263495.1 Myxococcales bacterium
GCTGCCGGCTATTGCGGGGTCGAAGATTCAAGTCGGAAGCGTGGTCAAGATTACCCCAAAGACGCAGTTAGCAATCGTCACGGTTAACGGACGGAGCATGCTGCTCGGCACGACCGACGTCGCGGTCACGCGGTTGATGTGGCTCGATGAAAACGAGACTGATGACATTCACAGCGATGACGCGGACTCACCGTTGGTCCCAGGTGAGCGGATCGATCCAAACGAAATGTTCTCGACCGCAAGTCCAATGGGCGTCGTTCAACGAGCTGCACTGAAGACTCCACAATCGGCAACGCCAGCATGGAAAACTGGCAACGCGAAATCTGGCTCAAAATTTCGGGAGATTCTTAGCGATGTCATCGGCGGCACTGCTCCTGACAAAAGCAGAGGAATCTCACCCGCTGAGGTGTTGGCTGCCACTACAGTCGATCGGTATCAGTCACGCGAAGAGCGCCACGGAGCTACCCCTGTCCGCAAGCATGTCGCCAACACCGTGATGGTTGACTGCGAAGGACAAGCCGCGGGGTTGATTGCTCGCTTAAATCGAACCCAGTCATGAACCCGAGTGAGCTGCTAAGCGGTCAACAGCTGGCGCCTTCCATCAAGATCCTGTTGGTCTTGACGATCATGGCGCTACTGCCGGCGATCGTACTTTCTACGACTTCGTTCGTTCGCACGGTAGTGGTCCTTTCGTTCGTGCGCCAAGCCCTCGGCGCCGGTAACACACCACCGAATCAGGTACTGATCGGTCTGGCGATTTTTATTTCTATCTTCACCATGCAGCCCGTTGCAGAGAATATGAATGAGATGGGACTTCGGCCTTACTTGCGTCAAGAAGTGACCGAAATGCAAGCCTTGGAGCGCGCAGTGGTACCGCTCAAGCAGTTCATGTTGCGACAGACTCGGGAGAAGGACCTTCAGCTCTTCTACGCGGCGACAGAGACAAAACTGCCGAATTCTCCCGAAGAGGTTGAGCTGCGAATCGCCATGCCGGCGTTCTTGGTTTCCGAGCTCACGACGGCATTCCAGATGGGGGTAATGATCCTATTGCCGTTCCTGGTTGTCGACGTCGTGGTCGCCTCGTTGTTGATGAGTATGGGTATGATGATGGTGCCGCCCAGCATGCTATCGCTGCCGGTAAAACTACTCCTCTTCGTTCTGGTAGACGGATGGGGCTTGGTTGTTGGTTCGCTACTAAGGAGCTTCGCATGACCGTCGACGGCGCTACGGAACTGTTCATCAAGGCGTTCATCTTGGCGGCGAAGGTGGCCGGCCCGGCGTTGCTCGTGACGCTACTGGTTGGCCTGGTGATTGGCGTGTTACAGGCCGCAACGCAAGTAAATGAGGCTAGCATCAGCTTCATTGCCAAGTTGCTGTGCGTCATGGCGACGATGATGGTGCTTGGCTCGTGGTCGTTGCGACAGTTGGTCGACTACACTACGCGCTCCATTTCCTCCATTGCGGAAATAGTCCGGTGAGTCCTCTGGCTAGGATTTTGAGCACGGAGCTATCTCTGTTTGCACTCGCATGCGGCAGAATTGCTGGAATCGTCGCGATTGCGCCTCTCGCGTGGGCGCACGCCCCAAACAGGATCAAGGTCACTCTGGTGCTGCTTCTCGGAATAGTAGCGCACGGTCAGCATCTGCGCGCGCCGCTTCCAGAATCTCCACTTCTCATTGGATCAGCACTAGTTGTCGAACTCGGTATCGGATTGCTAATCGGATTGGTCGTGCGGTTCACGGTCGCGATCGCAGAGATCTGCGGAGAGACCATCTCGCCAGCCATTGGTCTCGGAATGGCCAGCGCTTTTGACCCAGCCACACAATCCCACGGGACGCAGATCTCGAGCATACTGCGCCACTTCATGGTCTTGACGGCACTCATCATCGGCATTCACCGCATCGTGCTGAGCGGACTTCTGGTTGGCTTTCGGACCTTGCCGGTGGGGACGGCAAGTAACCTCGCTCTCGGCTTACCTGACTTGGTTGCGCTGTCCTCGAACGCGATATCGGCAGGGGTGCGCATTGCGTTGCCACTGATCGCGATTCTGTACATGACGCAGATCGCTCTCGCGTTCATTGCTCGGGCAGCCCCTCAAATGCAGGTGTTTAACGTCGGTTTTGCCGTCATGCTTGCCGTGGGCCTAAGCGTGTTTGCTCTGTTGCTTCCTGACATTGCTCAAGCATTTATCACCGAGTTGAGTCATGTGGAGACGCATCTAGAGAGCCTGTTGCTGACGCTCGGTGCGCGACCATGAGCGACGACGAACAGGGTGAGCGGACAGAGGAGGCGACACCAGAGAAGATCTCTCGTGCGCGGGATGAAGGGAAATTTGCCCGCTCGAAGGACGGGGGAGCCGTCGCGGCATCCGCGGCAGTGCTGTCGTCAATCCTGGCGCTTGGGTCCACTGATGTTGGTCTGATCCACGAGTTTGCGCTGTTCTGCTTTGGCACGCCCTCGGCTTTGGTGGGTGGCGGAGTCACGCCCGTCATGCAGCGTCTCGGAGCTGTGATTCTTGCTGTGGTCGCGCCGGTCTGTATCGCTGCGGCAGTCGGCGGGATATCCATCGGAATGCTTGAGTCGGGCCTGCTATTTCGGCTCGAACTGCTAGAGCTAAAACTGGAGCGACTCGATCCCGTGGGGCGACTGGGCCAGCTATTCTCTCCAAAGCAAGGGCTCATGAACGTGGTCTCGTCGCTGCTGCGCGTTGCGGTGCTAGGAACCGTGACGGCAGTTGTCGTAAAAGATGCCTTCCCGGAATTAGCCAAATTAGCCCGCGCCGACATCTCAGCTTCAGTGAGTGTCGTCCTCAAGCTCGCTCTGCGCCTAGCCGGATGGTCCATCTTCGCGTTGGCGTGCCTTGCCGGTTTCGACTACGGGCAGAGCTGGTGGCGCCTCCGCAAAGACTTGATGATGAGTCGGGAAGAGCTGAAGGAAGAGCTACACCAGCAAGAGGGTGATCCTAAGGTCAAAGCGAAGCAACGAGCGCGCGCCAAAGAGATGTTGCGGCGAGGAATTGCCAAAGAAGTAAAGCGGTCGGACGTGGTTGTGGCCAATCCGACGCACATCTGCATAGCATTGCGCTATCGCCCCGCCGAGGGCGCGCCGGTTGTTACCGCGAAAGGGTACGACGAGGTGGCGTTCTACATTCGCCGCCTTGCGGAAGAGAATGGTATCCCGGTGATCGAAGACAAGCCGCTTGCTCGGGCCCTGGCGGAAACGGCGAAGGTTGGCCGAATGATTCCGATCGATCTCTATCAGGCCGTTGCGAAGGTGCTCGCGATCGTTTTTCGTATGCGAACGCGCGGAATTTCCGGGTAAGTAGCGTGTTCAGCTTGACAGGGTGTCGGTTCTTTGACGGTTCCTAGCGCGGTCAACCGGCGGACGAGAGTCGGTTGGCATATGCCTGCCTCAGCGTGTCCAATCTGGCCGAAAACGCGCCGCAAAGACATCAAGCCCAGAACTCGAGGGCAGGGGGGCGAGCCGGAAGCGCAGTTCCCCGTTGGCACGCAATTGGCAACCGAGGTACCCCGTGTCGAACGGAACCAACGACCCACAGCGTAACAGCGCACTGCAGGACTTCGTCGTTCCGGTCGGTTTCATCGCCATCGTTCTGATGATGGTGCTACCTATTCCGGCATTCTTGGTCGATGCGATGCTGGCTTTGAGCTTGGCACTGTCGATCGGTGTGTTCCTGATTGGCTTGTTCATGGAGTCACCGCTGCAGTTCAGCGCGTTTCCAGCGGTCATTCTCGTCGCGACGTTGCTGCGCCTGAGCTTGAACGTCGCAACGACTCGATTGATTCTCCTGCATGGGCATGAAGGCGCTGGATCTGCGGGGCGAGTCGTCGAGACCTTCGGTCGCTTCGTGGTAGAAGGCAATGTCGTCGTTGGCCTGGTTGTGTTCCTCATCCTAGTCGTCATCAACTTCGTGGTGATCACCAAGGGTGCTGGGCGCGTGGCGGAAGTGGCGGCGCGATTCGCCTTGGACGGCATGCCCGGGAAGCAGATGGCGATTGATGCGGATCTGAACGCTGGCATCGTGTCCTCTGACGTTGCTCGAGAACGACGTCGAAACGTGGAACGGGAAGCTGATTTCTTCGGTTCCATGGACGGCGCCAGCAAGTTCGTCAAAGGCGATGCCATTGCTGGTCTGCTGATCACTGCCGTCAATCTGATCGCTGGCCTACTGGTTGGGGTGTCTCGTGGCATGGACCTCGGCGCGGCTGCCGAGACCTTCACGGTGCTTTCTGTCGGTGACGCGTTGGTTGCTCAGATCCCGTCGCTCCTCATTTCAACCGCGGCAGGGGCTGTTGTCACACGGTCTGCGACTGGCGATCAGTTGGGGCGGGCTTTGCGTGTGCAGCTGCTGAGCAGTCGTCGCGCCGTGGCCGCAACAGCCGGTGTCTTGGCGACAATGGCGCTACTGCCGGGTATGCCAGCAATTCCGTTCCTCGCACTGGCGGGGGGGTTGGCATACGCCGTGTCGCGGATCAAGGAACCAGTGGTCGAGGAACCTGAACCGGTTGCGCCGGCCGACACCGTTCCTAGGCTCGGAAG
>JBLNFG010000951.1:0-3588 GCA_050263495.1 Myxococcales bacterium
GCGCTGCCAGCGATGGCGTCGGGCAACGTGTACGTCGAGGTGGAAGGGCGCAAGAGCAATCGCGTGCGGCTGAGTTCTTGGCGCGGCGCGCTGACGTATACCATTTCGGGTCCGGGCGAGCTGAAACAGGAGTGGACCTATAACGTCAACCTGCTCGGCGACTTGCACCAGTACCGTGACCTAGCGGGCGAGGCTCCGCGGACCCACGAGTCCTACGTGACCATGCTGGCTGACGGCTCCAGTGCATCGTACGCTGCCGCCGGAAGCGCGGAAGATGGCACGTACCGAGTCGAGTGGTCTGGGTCCGGAAGCTTGAGTCCGAAGGTTGTGACCGAGAGCTCCTGTGAGCAATGTTTTGCATTTTTTGCGAAGACGGCACCGGAGGCTCCCAATAAGCTTTGGTGGAACGTCATTCCGCAAGTGGCTGAAGCGAATTGGCCTCACGAGAAGATCTACCAGTACAAGAACGGGGAGTGGGCGCTGTTCATCGATCGGCAGATCCCAATCACATTCCCCCTCGATCGCAGCGGAATTGCCGATCTGAGTGTGTTCGACACAGGGCCAATGGCGCTCGTGTTGCCCGCGACGATCGCTGCAGATGGGACGATCGAGGCCGGGGACACGCAGACTACGAACATGTCGTTCATTGGTGCCGGCAACGCGACGGGATGGACGTTTCAGCATCGACTGAAGTGGTCTACCATGTCGCCCGCAAGCGGCACCGAGATCGATCCCGAGATGCCGCGCTGAGTCGGCAATTGCGAATCCAGACCAAAGCACGAACAGCGACGTCAACCGACGGGTGGACGTCCGCTGAGTTGAGCAGGCGGGGTGGGGGCCGACGGGCGGCTTTGACGCGGCCCCCAACTCTGAACGTCCAAGAGCCACTTCGGCCTACTCGGCGCGACGAAACGCCACCGTGTGGGCGCGATCGGGAGCACTTCTGAACATCGGCGAACGCGCAGCATCGAACCCATTGATTCTCGAACCCTCGAGACGAAAGTGGATACTCGGATGCTGCGACGCTGCGCGCGAAGACCTGCGATTCTAGACCGCTTTCTGTCGGCTGCTCTCATCGCACTCGTGGCCAGTGGGACGTTGGATAACGCATCGGCCGAAAACGGAACGTCTGCCGCAGTTGAATCTGCGGATCCTATGCCTTCGCCTCTAGTAGTCAATCTGACTCCGGCTCAGATGCGCGCCGCTGCTGCACAGTTCGTGGTGCAGATGGATCAAGTGACCCTTTCCCTGCGTCGCCAGTTGGACCAGTCCCGAGAACGTCGTGACGTGGTGAAGGTCCTTTGCTTGGACGACAAGCTCAAGCAAGCGGATATAGTGACGGGCTCCGTTCGAGGCCGGATCCAATCGCTCGATGATGCTGCGAAGCAACAGGACGCAGAACGCGCCCGTCATGAGTTCACCGTGGTCCAGGCACTGCACGAACGGATGCGAATCGTGTCAATGGAGGCGAGCCAGTGTGTGGGCGAGGAGCTGGGCCTCATTGACGAAGCCAAGGTCGTCGTCCAAATTGATCCAGCACTGCCGTCGATCGATCCGACCAAGGTTCCCTTTGATCCAGTCGTCAGTGTACCGCCGACGGTTTCCAGTCCGACGCGCTAGAGCCTAAGCGTTCGCGCGCCGTTGATTCGAATTAAACCGGGACTAACCAGGCCGCTAACCCTTGGCGCCACTCAAGATCATCCAACGGGCAGCGTCGTGATGAACGTGGACATCGACGAAGCCCACGGTCGCGAGGGTACGCGTGACGCTTTCTGGAGTAAACATGTTCACCCCGATGGACTCAGCGGTCTTGAGGCTCGCCGTTCCCAAGCTTCCATCTCTCCTTCGAAAGGTGGCCACGGTGAATCGCCCGCCGGGCTTGGTAACGCGGGAGATTTCTGCCAACGCCCCGTTCGGATCCGGAAAGAGGTGCAGGGCACCGCAACAGTTGACGCAGTCGAAGGCCGAGTCGGTAAAGGGAAGGGCTTGGGCAGTGCCGCGGAGGTAGGTGATGTTCCCCTTACCCACCTGCCTTTCGATGTCCGCCGCCACCTTCAACATTGGCATGGACAGGTCCAATCCCACCACTCTGCCTTCCGGCGCAGCCTCGGCGAAGACTCTCGTATAGATGCCAGAAGCGCAGGCTAGATCCAATACCTTCGACGCAGGTTGTACCTGGGCGTACTGGATGATGAGCGCTGCCTCGCGCTCGAATTGTATGCCGAGCAGTGCCCCTTGCCAGAAGCTGCGCCGCCACAGCTTACCCGCATAGATTTTCGCCATGGTTGGCGATTCCATCAAGGCCTGGGCGCGTCCCCGAGCGAGCTTCAGATCCGGGATCAGATCTGCCACTCCATCGCTCACCGGAAACTGCGCCTGACATTTCGGACAGCGCAGAACTCTCTCGGCAGAATCGCCGACGCTCAGGTAGTCAGCTTTGCAGTTCGGACACCAGACTAGATTCTCAAGAGTCGTCTCCATGGCTTGTCTCCTTATTCGGGCGTGCTTGCGCTTTTGGTTTTTTGCGGCGCGAGAAACGTACGAAACGCTGCGATGGCGTGAGTTACCTGAGCCGTCGCGGTTTCCGCGGGCATATCCGCCATCCAGTCGTCGAACGCGTCATTCAGGGCGACAACACAACGCATCAAGAGATCGCAAGGTAGGTCAGTGCGAATGGCCCCAACGCTGCGGCCCGTCGTGACCAGATCGCGCAACAGCGCTTCGTTGCGCCCGAACTGTTGCTCAATCACCGGCCGTTCCCGTAATTCGCGAGACATCATCCAAGTGCGTCGCAATGCTGCCACCACCCTATGAGTCTCATAGTTTTGTCTCAGAGCGATTTCGACTGAATCCAAGAAGGCCTTCCAGAACGAATCCGCATCCTGAATTGAGGGGGTACGTGCCGTTGGCCCTAACAATGCATCCACGTAGAAACAAACCACCGCCTCAAACAGATCAGCTTTGTTGTCGAAGTAGTAGTAGGCAGCGCCCGCACTGATCCCCGCCTGCTTCAGGATGACCTGCACGGTGGCGCCGTCATAGCCATGCTCCGCGAACAAGCGACCCGCGGCTCGCAGGATCTGCTCACGCTTCTCTGGACTCAGGCGATCGAACCGCTGTCGTGGCATGGGTGCCCCGCGAGATTAGAATAACGATTCAGAATGAGAATTCTATATATGAAAGTACTGTATCGCAAGAGATCCGTCCAATGCGGTCCTTGGGCCTACTTTTGCCGGATTGACCCGTGGAAGTGAGCGTGACCACGACGCACTGACCCCAGAACACACTGACCTTGGACATCTCTCTGAGTCCAGTGTGGCGCCGTGTTGCTGCAGGTACCGAGTACGAGACTCTCAGCCCAACCAGCATTGCCGTCGAGATTCTGGCAACGACGTGCACGCGAACTGCGGGCGATCGGGGACCCGCCTGGGATCGGACTACTGCTCGTCTCCCCTCGAGTGACAGCTATGGCTGCTGACGTCCAGAGCTAGGTGGCTAGAGGACGCGCTTGTCGATTGCCATATGCAACACGCAGGGTAAGGAGCTTGTCCTGCGTGGCAGGGAGAATCCTGCTAGATGCCCTGGAGT
>JBLNFG010000952.1:0-5221 GCA_050263495.1 Myxococcales bacterium
GCCGGTTGGGAGGTGGGGATAGAATCAATTCTTGTACCGTCTCGGGACGAGGCTCCCGCTTCGCTATTCGAGCTCGAAGTCGCATTGGAGGCGGATTGAGCGGCGCCCGCACTCGCCGCAGCGTTGCCTTTCGCGGCATCGGTAGTTGCCGGTAACTCGAGCTTGACGGTCTGCTTGCTTCCGATGGCAATGTCCACGCGCCGTGACACGGGAGCTTGCCCGCCCGACGCCACTTCTATCACGTGCGGTCCCGGATTCACGGGGCGATCTACCCCGATCACGGCCGTAGATACCGACTCTCCGTCAATCGCAAGGCGGAGGTCTTTCGCATTTGCGGGTGTGACCTGCACTCGCAATGAGGGGATCTGAGGCTCGATCTCCGTGAGTTCCTTTTGGCCATCAGCCACGGCGTCCTTGAACGTTTGAGGAGCATTGGCAGAGAGCTCAGTACGTACGAGACGACGATAAGCCTCAGCAGATTCGACAAGGTGATTCAGCTTCGCCTGACTCCTGGCAATGTAGAGGAGATGTACCGGTGCGTCGAAGAGTGACTCGGCGCGCTCCAGCTTGTCTAAGGCGTCAGTGTACCGCTCCTTCTGAAAGAGCTGAATCCCCTCAGTCGCCAGCTGACGCGCTGTTGCCTTGTCTGCCGCGGATTGTGCGACAGCGAGCTCTGGTTCAGCCACGCCGACCAAAACCAACATGCTCCATCCCAGTCTTGCCATTCTTGCGCGCGTTTTCATGAGACTTCGCTAAACCCTCTCGTTGCTGTCAGCGCGATGGTATCAGCCCAGGGCTGCCGGTACTAGAGAGCTCATCATAATGCGGCGCTCCCTGCGCTCTGACGACAAACCCGCGCCAATACTCGCTCAGGCTCGGCAAAGCCACCGCGATCTTCGTTTCCTTGATCGGTAATCACGCGGGCGCGGACCCATGTTGCACCGGCGGTCAGGTAGCGCCCAAACCGATCCAATGCCGTTCCAGCTTCTGATCGACGTGACTGGCCAGCCTCGGCGAACCCATCGAAGCGCCGAGAGAGAGCCACGCAGCTGCACTCTTCCTGAAGGTTTGGTGCCCACCACCGCACTCGCTTTGCGAGTGCTTGCTCCTCCCAAATCCGTGCTCGCCTGAGAGGCTGCGCACGGATGGGAGGAGCAGACGTCGCGCCGCAACCGGAACCGGTATCCCTAATACCCGAGGTCGATCGAGCCCCTCCCAGCTGGACGCCGCGGCGCGGCTGGCACAGGCGCTGCGCTGTCCCGGACTACGCTTGGCGCGCGTCCCGAATTCGTTCGCACCACGGCACGCGTCGCGGGGACTGGACGGCCGCCAGCTGCAGGGGCTGCGGTATCTTCTCGGCGTGCCTCGACGGGCGGAACCACTGGGGCAACCTCCGGACTCGTTGCAGCCGAGGGAGCCAGCGCGGAGCTAGCGGTTGCAGGCTGCTGCTGCACTGAGACGCCTGAGACCAGTGCCGCCCCGCTTGGGGCGGTGCTTCGTAGGTCCTCGCCACGTGCGCTGGTGGTGTCGGTGTTACGCCCTACCAAGAGCAGTGCAGAAACGCCTGCAGCGGTCAAAGCGCCCCCCAAGCCGAGGCCCCAAAATAGTGTCTTTCGGCGTCGCCCCGCATTCAGTTTGGTCTGGGAGAATGCACCATCGGTGTCACCAACCCGCGGCGCAGTGACTCCCTCAACAACGCCGCCCAGCGCACCCGATGAACCCGATGCGTTCATCGCATGCGGAGTGGAAACGTGTTGATAGGGTTCATGCGCTGATGACATTGGCGGCCTCGCAACGGCCAAACCGCACACGCTCATCAGCTGTTCCGCGAGTTCTTGAGCGGATCCGAAACGCGCAGCTGGATCACGCTGCATCACCCGGGCAAACCACGCATCAAAGCCGGGAGGGCACCATGCCGCGACTCGGGATGGGATCGGCAGGTCTGCGGTGCAGATTTTGACGAGCAAGTCCCCAAGCGACTCACTCTCGAAGGGCAACCTGCCCACGATACAGCGGTACGCAATCACCCCGAGCGACCAAAGATCCGTTCTATAGTCGACGTTCCGAAGCCCGCGCCCTTGCTCAGGGCTCATGTAAAACGGCGTTCCCAGCACTGATCCGGTGCGCGTGGATGAAGAGATCCCCAAGCCGTTGTCGGTGAATTTGGCTATTCCGAAATCTACAACCTTGGCGACATCGGCTTGATCTTCGTCATCGCGAACCAGGAAAATATTCTCGGGCTTGAGATCCCGATGCACAATCCCGGCTGAGTGCGCTCGCGACAGCGCTCGACACACCTGCGAGAGAATCACCGCAGTTTCGGCGGGCGACAGATGGCCGAGGCGCTCGATGCGCGCATCCAATGGCTCGCCGACCAGAAATTCCATCACGATGTAAGGGCGACCGTCAGCCATCACACCGTGGTCGAAGACCTTCACCGCATACTTGCTGTTGAGCTTCGCAGCAGCGCGGGCCTCATTCTCAAAGCGCTGTCGCGCCTCGTCGTTCTCCGCATAGTTCGAGTCGATGAACTTCACCGCCACACGGGTGCCGAGCGTGATATGTACGCCCTCCCACACCGACCCCATGCCTCCCCGCCCTATCAATCGAGTGAGCCGGAACTTCTCCGCAACTAACTCGTTCGCGGCCGGCTCTCGAAAATCAACGCTATTCACGATGCATCCGAGTCTAGCTCACGAAAGCCTTTGGCCGCCACTGCTGTTCCCTGCAATGAACCGGCCCTGGGTTCGATAGCGAGTTGAATGTTCAAGTGTCTCATTCCAAGCTGTCATTCTTCGCGCTTGCGCGCATCCGCGCACAGACACCCCGCAAGAACTCAGGCGCGATTGGTCCAAGTGCCCTAGGTAGACGATTGACCCCATGCCAAGCAGACTCTTTCCGCCAGCATCCGATGACGTCTTAGTTATCGTAGACTTCAGTTCGCACCTCTTTCGCGCGTACCACGCAATCCGCCCCCTCTCGAGCCCAACCGGGGAACCCACGCATGCGGTTTATGGCGCAGTGACCATGCTCGAGCGACTCGTCAAGGAGGTTCGACCGAAGCGCTTGGCCATCGCCCTCGACTCGGGAAGAAAGACCTTTCGATCGGATATCTACGCCGATTACAAGGCAAATCGCCCCGCCCCCCCCGACGATCTGGTTCAGCAATTAAATCGCGCCTGTGAAGTGGTGCGAGCATTCACTCCGCACGTTTGGCAGAAGGAAGGTTACGAAGCCGATGATCTCATTGCGACGGCGGTTCGTCGCGCTAGAGCGGCCGGGCTGCGAACGCTAATCGTAGGAGCCGACAAGGATCTGATGCAACTCGTCGGCGATGATGTACTGCTTTGGGACACGATGCGCGACTGCGTGATCGGGATCGAAGAGGTGTTTGCAAAGTTTCAGGTACGAGTGGATCAGTTGGGCGATCTTCTGGCTCTGATGGGCGACAGCTCCGACAACATCCCCGGTGTGGCTGGTGTCGGCCCCAAAACAGCCGCTGAATTGTTGGCTGCCCACGAGAGCTTGGATGGCATCTACGGTCATTTGTCCGAGCTGCCCAAGAAACGCATTCGCGACCTCTTGGCACAACACGAGGCTAACGCGCGCTTGAGTCGAACTCTGGTCACCTTGGCTGATGACTGCGACGCTTCCATCGACCCTATCGCGACGGTTTGGTCAGGACGTGACGTGAAGCGTCTGCGCGCCATATATCAGGAACTCGGCTTCACGCGCTTGGCGCAATCCCTTGCAGCCGAAGTCACCGCCGAGCCCGCGAGTATTGAGCAGCGCCCCGACGTGGCATCAGAGGGCGTCTCAATCGTTGATGAAGGCGTCCCAGTCGCCGATAGTGGCGCCCCCGCTAGCACCAATACCCAGTCAAGTTTCGAATTCCTCGCTGAAACGGAGAAATTTGACCTCCTCGACACAACGGATTCGCTCGAGCATTGGCTGAACGCCAATCGCGCAGCCACCAAGTGGGCGCTTGCACTCCGACGCGAGCTCGATCACGCAACACATTCGCCATGTAGCGTGATTGCGCTTGCTACTAGCGAGACTAGCGCGGCCGTAATTCCCGTGGCAACGGGCAGCTCGGACGCTCGCGCGAAGGGTCTCGAGGTGCTCGTGCTCCGCCGTGTCCTCGAAGCCGAACTCGCCCGCTCAGACTTGGAGGTGCATACCCACGGTCTGAAAACCCTCTGGCTTGCCCTGTTCGATCTGCAAATCGAACAGGGGCGGTTCACGTTTGATACCGAGCTCGCGAGTTACCTGCTTGATCCGGAACAGGTACACGATCTGGCCACGCTAAGTCAGCGTTATCTCGGGAAGAACCAAGGGCCTTCGCCGCAGCCGGCGGCGCGAGCGAAGAAGCCAGCTACCGCGACGGATCAGCAGTTGCATGCGGACATGGCGTTGCGTGCCCGATCCATCTTTCGACTCTCGCGCGTCATGGCACCCCGCATCTTCGACGAGGGCCTCGATCGCGTCTACTATCAGATTGAGCTTCCATTGTGCCGCGTGCTCGCCAGAATGCAGCGGCTTGGGGTGTTGGTCGACGTCGGAGCGCTCGCCACGATGTCGACGGAGCTCGATCGAGAGATCGCCCGGCTCGAAGCTGAAGCGATTGGCTGCGCCGGGCAGACCTTCAATGTCAATTCTCCGAGGCAGCTCGAGACCATACTTTTCGACCAACTAGGGTTGAAGCCGGTGCGTCGCACCAAGACAAGTCGATCCACGGACGCCGCGACGCTCGAGGCACTCGCCGAAGAGCATCCTCTGCCGCGACTCATCTTGGCACACCGCCAAGTTGCAAAACTGAAGTCCACGTACGTCGACGCGTTGCCGGCACTCGTGGCCCCGAGTACAGGTCGCGTTCACAGCTCCTGGGAGCAAGTTGTGGCGGCCACGGGCCGTCTCAGCTCCACCGATCCGAATCTTCAGAACATCCCCGTGCGCACGGATCTCGGTCGAGCCATTCGGCGTGCCTTTGTGGCTCCAAAGGGTATGCAGCTGGTGAGTGCCGATTATTCACAAATCGAACTCCGGGTACTGGCACACCTGTCGCAAGATCCCGAGCTTCTTGCTGCATTCACCACCGATCAGGACATCCATCTGCGCACTGCGATGGCCGTCTTCAACGTCGAGGCATCGGCCGTAACAAAGGACATGCGTCGGCAGGCAAAGGCGGTCAATTTCGGGGTAATTTATGGCCAGACGGACA
>JBLNFG010000953.1:0-5390 GCA_050263495.1 Myxococcales bacterium
CGCAAAGCGTTCTTCGTGACGTGGCTTGCTTGTGACTCTCGACATATTCTCTGTGACCACTCCAGTTGCGTCGATCAGTCGGGACACTTCTGGCGCGTTCGTCAGCGTCACTTCTGTTTACATTCAGAACGCAATATCTTTCGGCCACTCTCAGAGACAGTCTGCTGCCTGGTTAGTGTGCATCCCTGAACGCACCCTACGCGCACGGGCCCCGTGATCCGCGTTGCGCGATGCAAAGCAACGCCGACTAGGAGCGAAACACCTGGTTTCTCTTCGTTCGAGATTTCTCGTATTGCAGGCAATTCAAGCTGAGTACGCCACGATTTCACGCCAAGTATTGATTCTCGGCGACGTGCACTGACCTACTCGCTCTCCCTTTCATATTCGGTGCAGATGCTCGTCACGAGTCGGTGTCAGTACAGCCCAAGGCTCCGCGCGTGAGTTCGGTCCAGAACCGCGTCGCCATTCGCGTGAGCTCTACCCGGGTACGGCTTGGGGGTGAACTGGACTTGTGCTCCCAGTTTCACCACACTGCTGAAACACTACCCGGTATTCCGTTCATAGATTCTTCGCCATGAGAACAGCGAATGCGGTCTGTGTCATGGCGGAGCCGCAATCTGCCGCCACTCTTACGCTGTCCTGCAACCAATCGCGGGACAGCTTGCACAGCTGAAAGGGTGCCGTTTCAGCGATGCAATGTCCCATGGAGGTGTCCATTGAGCGAGGCAACTTGGCACCGCTATTGGACACTCGAGATCTCGACTTAACCCAGCCCCACTGCAACTGTCCGTTAGGATCGCGAGCAAGGGTGAAGCTGTGCATTGCTGACGCGACGCTCATGTCACGTTTCTGCGTAGAGTACTTCCTGGCACCTGCGAGGCCGGTTCCGACTTGAGAATTGACAAGAACTGCCGGTGACATAACCGTCCGCATGCTATCTGTACGCGTCGGGCAACTCCTTCGCGTCCACGTGGTCTATTTGCTGCAGCTTGCTCCGGCGCCCGTTGTGCGCGCCCAGCAACTCGTCGAACACTCCTATGCTCCCGCAAGCCTTACGACACGTCGTCCTTCGTCCTAGGTCGCTGGCGTTGTGCCCTAAGTCTTTGGCTCTGAAGGTTGCAGCAACGTTGTCCCCTATTTGGACGCGTGTTTTTTTTGGTCTTCTCGTCGCGATCACGTTGAGTGGCTGTGGCCACGACGGTAACGAGAACGAGGGGTCAGACTGCTATTTCGACGAAGAGCGTCGATGTACAAGTAACGATGGCTGCGTCGGTGTATCGGCGTGCGAGAGTGGGCGTTGGGGCGAGTGCGTCTGTCCGGAAGAGCTGCCAGCTCCGAGTCCCGGCTCTGCAATGCGACGACTCGGCAACGGTTGCAGTAGTGACGCGGAGTGTGTGGACGGCGCGCTGTGTCTGTTGCCGAGTTCCACGGCATGGTTCGGCGGAGGCCCCCCAAAGGGGTTGTGTGTTGCAGACTGCAGCAACGACCAGGCTATGTGTGCTGCATTCGAGTCGTCGATTTGTGTGAGCCCAATGGTACCCAACGCCGCGGAAGCAAAGTCCGCATTCTGCATGCCGACGTGCGGGCTCAGCGGACGCACATCGACCGCAGCCAATTGCAGCCTCGTCCCGGCGTCGGCGTGCGACGGACTAGAGGGGAACACGGTCGGCTTCTGCCGACCCTTCTGCAGGTTCGATTCTGACTGTCCCTCCGGGCATTGTGACGCCCGTTACGGGAGTTGCGTTTCAACGGCGACAGAGAGCTCGAGTGTCGGCTTTGGACGGTCGTGTGACACGAGCACGCCGAATTGTGACGGGGTGTGTCTGAGCCTATCAGCGAGCCGCGCGCTCTGCTCACGCCGCTGCACCGCTGGGGACACGAGCGAATGCGCTGAGAGTACCCCGTCGCGACGGGCGAGTGTGTGCGCGTACCAAGGCAGCTCCAGTTTCGGGCCTGGCAACGTGGGGTACTGCGCGCCACTCTGCGACTGCAACACTGATTGCGTTGCGTCAGATTTCGTATGCAAAGCGTTCAGTGCCAGCACCTCAGCGGCACTCGGTCGTGCGGGCGTGTGCTTTCCGAATATAGATTCGACTGGCGCACCCGAACCCGGCATTGCTTGTGCAACGCCGTGATCGTCCAACGCAGATCTCCAACCTAGCGCCGTTCGTGCGGGTCAGCAGTCATGGTGAAGGAGAATGTGCCAGCCTCCCCCGTCCGTTAGAGACGCGGCTGCTTCGTCCCGATCGTGACATTGCGTTCATTACCGCACGAATTACGGCGGGCGGTGGCGAGAAGAATTGCGCCGCTCTGCCATGCACAGACCACGCAAGCAACTGACGAGAAGAGAGTCTGTCGTGGGCAGTTGCGTCACAGACGGTAGTAGTGTGCGGTGGTCTGTGGCTGATACAGCCGACAGCCAACGAGACCGGTTTCTGGTTCAGTGAGCAGCATTGGGTACCCGATACAGTCAGCCGCCCGCTATGCGCCGTAGACTGCAAGCCGACAATCCGTCGCCGATACTGCCCGCTGCCTGCCGGTGCCGATACGAAAACGGCTGCGCGCGCCGATCCAAGAACATCCCAGCAGATCTAGATGCGCTCGCCCTGAGAGCTCACCCAACTAGAGCGGCTGTCAATGAAGTAGAACAGGTAATGTGTGTGGCCGCTCTAGCAATCCGCGAATGCGGATTGAGGGTGAATTGACGAGCAAAGCGAGGAAAGAGGGGCGAATGCCCCTACAAACTAAGGCTAGAGCGCCGTTGGCGAAGCCAACGATGGCATGTCACATGCCATCGAAAGGCGCTCTAAGCAACCACCGCCCGCCGCCAATAACCTTTCTTCCAACGCCAACCGAGCACCAACGGAAAGAGGAAGAACACCGCGACGAGCACGATCCAACCCGACAACGTGGATAGTCCGGCGAACTCCAGCGTTACCCAGAGAGCAAGCACGAGTGTCCAGTGCATACCAGTGGTTGCCAGCATCGTAAAAAAGGTGTCGCCAGCGCCGCGCAACGCCCCGGAAAAGACGAGCAGTACGGCTTCGAACGTTACGTAGGCAGAAGCGATCCGCACCATGTTGATCGCCAGTGTTCGCCCCTGTAGGAAGGTCGAGCTCGGGGGATTGCCGCTGAATATGTCGACCAGCACCTCCGGAAACACAATGAACGCGACGAGCACGAATCCGGAAAAGTACCAGCCGAGCTGCATCCCGGAACGAATGCTCCTTCTCACCGCAGCTCGATTGTTCGCTCCAACATAGCGCCCAACTAGACTCGTCACGCCTACTTCGACGCCAACCAACGGAACGAACGAAACCATGTCCCAGTTGAACATGATGGTTGCCGCCGTGGCGCTCACCTCACCCTGGCGTTGAAACAACAGCACCATGGCCTGAAATGCGAACAGATTGAGGAAGAACTCCGCGCCCGACGGGGTTCCCTTGCGCAACAGCTCACGCATGAGCGGGCCGTCGACGCGAAAGCGAGGCAACGGGGCAAGCTGACGAGCCCCGGTTCTGGAAAAGAAGGCAAAGGCCAGAACGAGGACGCCCAACGCCGATGCTGTTAACGTCCCCACGGCAGCGCCCGCGACGCCCATCGCGGGCATCCCGAATTTGCCGAACACGAGCACCCATACCAGTCCCACATTGGTCACCATCGAACAAAGTGAGGCCGCCATCACGATCCACGTCCGACCGAGACCGGAAAAGAATGCAGAGAATGCCCCGCGTATCAAGCCGAGCCCTGCCCCCAGCATGAGAAGCTCGAAGTACCTGATTTGATCGTTGAGCTGCGCAGCGGGCAGGCCCAATCGGGGGAACACCGTGTGCCCAACAGGGATCAGCAACCACAGCAATGGCCACGCAAGTAAGGCGACTATTAGAGCCTGGTAAGTGGCGACAATGCAGCGCTGAGGTTGCTTTGCTCCGAATAGCTGCCCAACCAACGCGGTCGAGTAGCCAATGAGGCCCGCGAAAAAGGTCTGCGCCGCAAACGCGGCGAGGCCTCCCGCAAACACCGCGTTCATGGAGCTGCTACCGAGATTGGACACGAACAGCCGATCCGTGAAGGTCATCACCGTGTCACAGGACAGCGAAACCACCATCGGAAGCGCAACGGCAACCATCTCGCGAGAACTGCCGCTCCTGTGTCGTCGCCTGGGCTGGTTCATGGCCCCGGGGCATAGCAGAGAGACGCAACTTCGCCGTCGACCAAGTGCCGTGGTTGCGCCGCACTGACCAAAACAAAACAACTCAAAAACTCCGGCTTTTTGCGGCAACTCCGATAATGCAAGTCACTTGCAAGATCGAAAGCACGAGGTTGAATGCGATGACCCACTCGACAATCCGAGTGCGAGTCCCCATGTGGCTCGGAGACGCCACAGCTATCCGCAGTCTGACCGAGCTAGCGTTTCCTAAGGGCTGAGCTCGCTCACCGGCTTACCGAGGACCCATGATGCACCAAAAAGTGTTGGACGCACTCAATCACCAAATCAATCTCGAGCAGTATTCGGCGCAGCTCTATCTCGCGATGAGTGCCCATTGCGAGACCAAGAGCTTCCGTGGGTTTGCCCATTGGCTACGCGAGCAAGCCAAGGAAGAGACGGCTCATGCGATGAAGCTAGTAACCTTCGTCCTGGATCGCGGTGGCAAGCTCGAGCTGAAGGCCATTCAACCGCCGCCTACCGACTTCGGTACGATCACACAAGTGTTTGAAAAGATCCTCGACCACGAGAAGAGCATTACCGCAAGTATCAACGCCCTATTCGAGCTCTCACGCCAGGAGCGCGACTACGCGAGTGAGATTACGCTGCAATGGTACGTGACCGAGCAGGTGGAAGAAGAAGCGAACATTGGCCAGATTGTGGATCACCTCCGCGCCGTCGGTGAGCAGGGCGGTGGTATCTGGTATCTCGATTCGAAGATGGGCAAACGCGGGTGCCCCTGATTCGGAGAGTGGGCTGACTCGAGTCCAGCCGACGATTCATCAGCCCACTCCGATTCTTGTAGGTGGCTCGCGCGTAGCCGCCCCGCTCCAACGTCACGGCATCGAGTGCCTCTTCAGAGTGTCCCAAATCAGGTTGGCATCCCCAAAGATCTGAGTGCCCTCCTGCTTGGTGCACAAAGTCACTTCGGTGCCCTGCGCACAATCCGCGTACGTTGAACAGCCGTCAACGTCTTCCGCGGTCGGGGCACCCGTACAACTGTTGAGCGTTGCCCACTTCTGGAAGGTCCCAACCGCACCCAGCAACTCCATGGCCATGTCGGGGTACCCGGGAGGATAGCTGGTGCCGCCTGCGTAGGGCACCACTGAGTCAGCCACACTGCGGAACGAGATCTCGGTAATTGGCCGCGAGGGATTGCACGTCGTCAGACTATCCGCGAAAA
>JBLNFG010000954.1:0-4907 GCA_050263495.1 Myxococcales bacterium
AGTGTGTCGAAGTTGACGTCCGGATGTGGCTCACCCGCGCCGTCAGCCGTTACCGTCATCGAGGTATTGAGGTAAGTGCGCGCCCAAACGGACCACTGATAGCCATCAGTACCAAGCGATCCGGAACGGAACTCGCAGCACTTCTGGGCGTGATCGAGTGGGTCGGCCTCATGCGTTAGAGGGAGAATCCCGCCGTCTTTGATGTATTTGATTCGATCGGTCGAGTTACTGATATCGAATACAACGTCGTTCCATCTGTGGTGCATTGAATGGAGTCCTTCTGCAGCTCAAGTGCCGCCGGCTGACTCCGACCGAAGTCAGAGGCAGGTAGGCGGAACTTGAACGCTAGGCGCCCCGAATGAAGCCCTGCGCGATAGCCTCGGCGCGCGGCACCCACTCCGCGGCAACGGTCGTGGTCGCGCGAGGACCATCGGGGTTGTCGATCTGCGGCTCGAAGATGTGCGCGCTATCGATGGTGCCGTCTGGGAAAAGGGCCTCGACCGTGTAGCCGATGAGAACGTCATCGCCGTAGGGGAGCTCGGTCATTTCCCACCTCGCTTCGCCCGCTCGACGTCGAGGGAGATGATGGCGCCCTTGGTTTGCTTGCGGCGCGCCTCCAACTCATTCGCGAGACGCGCCACCAAACCCCAATCGCCTGCGGCCGCGGCGTCATCTAGCAGCCTCGCCAGCGCGGCCTCGATTGGGTCGCTGGATTCGTTCAGCGAAGCGTTCGCGCTACCAGCATTCAATGACTTAGCGTCGTCAAAAGTGGAGTTTAGGCCACGCGACGCGTCACGAATTGGCTCGTTTCCCGCTGAATCGCTATCCGGCTCCGGGTTCGAGTCCCGTCCGCCCCGCAAATAACCCTGGAGAAATCCGGGGTTTTTGCTTTTGTGCGCTTTGGGTTGGTAGCGAGCGTTCGTTCACGGATTCCGAACGAACGGCTCGCCCATAGCTCTCTGTCTGCCCAGGCGATCCCTCTTGATTGGTAGGGTGCCTGATTGATGAGGCTGGCTTCTCCTCATAACTTCCGTGGCCCTGCTGGGTGCGGCGGCTGGCGGGTGCCGTAGCTGCGACGGGGATGGCGCGCCTTTGGATCACGGTACCGAGTACGTGGGCACAAGCCTGCGGTGAGTGCCGAGTCACACAGTTCGGCGGCCAGCTTCGGTCGGAGACGCCAACCTCGCCCAGATCCCAGGTGGTGGGTGTCATAGCCAGCGGCAATCGCCCGATTACGATCTTCATCCCGGGCAAGCCGGAGGAGTTTGCCAAGGCGGCGGCACGCCAGCGCGAAACGCGCGTCATGTCCGCGCCTGGCACAGTAGGGATTCGAATCTTCCGCAGTGCTTGCGCTTGCACAGCATGGATCGGGAGCGTTCGACGTGCCGCGCTTGCACTCCGCAAGAACAAACCATCCCGTTCGTGAGCGAGCTCTTGCCGCGTCTCCAACAAGGAGCCCCGGGCGTCCGTGCGAGTGACGAGCGTCGGCCACGCGAGTTCTGGTTGTTCAGAAGCGGGTGTGCGCCGGACGAGGGCCTGGAGCATTGACATCTCAGGCATATCCGCGCTGTGGCGGATCGGAAGGCTGCCGGTTGGCAGCTTCCCATGCGCACCTCCTGCCGCTGCTTTTTGGTGAAGTCGAATTGTCGCTTTGTTAACGGAAATGCCTCCGCGTCGACATGGTTGAAGTAGGCGGACTCAAGACGTACGGAGCAAAACATTACTTCGAGTTCAGTTCCAAGCATGAGGGCGACACGGGCTGATCGCCATCCAGGGCAGACGTTCCGATAGAGTCGAAGCAGGCGGCTCAATTCAACGGAGCAATGCTCCCAGTATTTTCAGCGGGTGTGCCACGACGTTGTTGGCGCTACCTCGATTTCGATTCTTGTTGAAGTGAAGCAGCTGTTCCGAAGGCCAGAGATTAGTGGTCTTCGTGCGGTTCGCCGCGTTCGGCACATGGCTCCATGCTTCTTGGCAAGTTGCTCCATACCCTCGAACCCCGCCCACGCGAGTAGGCAAACAAATCAGAGAGGTATCTCAGCAACATGGCAACGTTGGCGAGCGGTTTTCGAGCCTGTGGGATCATTGGCATCGTTCTCAACGCGGGTTGCGCAGGCAGCGAGAATTTGAAGATCGGCCTTAGCAGCGGTGGTCAGGGCAGTACCTCGAGCCTCGCTCCGGCGAACGGAGGTTCCTCTTCGGGCGGGACCACTGGCACAGGCGGCATTACGATCATCATTGGTACCGATATCCTTGCGAGCCTTAAGAAGTCGTGCGGAAACGGCGCGGCCGACAACGAGCACGAGCAGTGTGATGACGGAAACACAATCGGCGGGGATGGCTGCACCAGGACGTGTCAACTCGAGCGCGACTGGAGCTGTCCGCGAGTCGGACCTTGCACCGACACCGCTGTATGCGGTGACGGTAAACTCGCTCGGAGCGAGGCCTGCGACGACGGGAACACCGAGGATTCGGACGGGTGCTCTGGGGATTGTAAATTCAAGATGGACGGCTGGGAGTGCCGCGCACCGAACACCGCTTGCTTTCCTACCTGCGGGGACGGTCGCCGGATGCTCGACGCAGACGGCCAACCAGCGGAGGGATGCGACGACGGAAATAATGACAACGGAGACGGCTGCTCGAAGACTTGCCGAGTCGAGCCAGGAGCCACGTGTGCAGGCGAGCCAAGTCGTTGCACGCTCGCAGTGTGCGGAAATGGTGGTGAACCCGAAGCGGGCGAGAGTTGCGATGCGGGGAACCAGAACGGACTCTTTTATGGCGACGGAAAGGGTTGTTCCAAGACCTGCACCCGAGAGCCGACGTGTCGCGGCAGCGATGGCATCACCCGTGCGTGTTCCACGACGTGCGGCGATGGCAACATCGACGACCGAGAGGAGTGCGACGACGGGAACGCCCTGAGCAACGACGGGTGCAGCAAGGATTGCAATAACGAGAGGGGGTTCGTGTGCGCCCCGCACGAGCAGCGGGACGCGTCGCCGTGCAAGGAAGGTACGGGCAACTGCCTCATCTTGCCCATCACCTACCGGGACTTCGATGGGCAGAACTCATCTAGCGGCCACCCTGACTTCTTTTACCTGGGTGCCACTCCTAAGGGCGGCAAGACGACAATCTGTGTCCCCAACGCGAGCGGCCGCGCTCAGGGCACGAGTGGATCGTGCCCTGGCAATGATTCCACTCCGCTTTGTTTGGGGTTGGTCAAGAGCCTGCTCGGAACCAATGGCAAACCCGAGGCCAACTCAGGGCGCGCGGGTGGCCTCACCTGCCCTTGTCAGTTCACGGATTGGGACAAGACACCGGTGACGAGTGGCCTCACCACTGGTGGTGGCGTGACCGTTACTACGTGTGGTTCAGGCGCGACCCAAAACGTTCCGTTGGTGAAGGTCGATGCCGTTCCAATCTTCCAGAGCGCAGAAACCTTCAACGAATGGTATGCGGACGGCGATCGAAGCGTGAAGGTCGTGTCCACGCTCGAGCTGGCGCAAATTGGCGATTCGGACCAGTACCAATTCAGCAGCAGCGGCGGGCGTAGCGTCTACCGAGACATTCACGACATCTTCTTGCGCCAAGGAAAGTCAGTAACGGGTCAGAATATCCCGACCGATGCGGTCTCGAAGCTCTCGAGTGGCTTCTTTCCTCTCGATCAAGAAGAGGCTGCCAAGGGGCAGGAAAGGATCTGCAACCTTTGGCCATATTGGATCGCGCCCACCAGCTGTGTTGCTCAGCAATGGGACGCCCGGGGATGGTCTGGCTCTCAGCCCACCGAGCCTGTTGATCCACCTGGCGTGATGGTACCCAACGTCCAAGGTGAGAAGCGCGATTTCTATTTTACTTCAGAGGCGCGCTATCTATTCCGCTACTCCGAGGGCGAGAGTCTCACCTTCTTCGGTGACGATGATGTTTGGGTGTTCGTCAACGGACACCTGGTGCTCGACCTGGGGGCACCACACGAGCGCCTCCAAGGGACGGTGGCGCTCTCTGGCGAGGGCAAGGATGCGAGTGCGGACGCCACGATATCGGCGCAAGATGTCAAGACCGAAAAGTTCACTAAGGTTGACAATGCACGAGTGAGCAATCTTGGGCTAGAGAAAGGCAAAATCTACGAGATTGCCGTGTTCCATGCCGATGTTCACCCGCGCGAATCCAACTACCAGCTGACGTTATTCGGATTCAATACCTACAAGTCCATTTGCTCTCCGGACTGCGGTGATGGCGTCATCACGATGGGTGAACAATGTGACAACGGCCGCGATAGAAACGCAGACGAAGCGTATGGCGGGTGTACCTCGCAATGCGAGTTCGGTCCCTACTGCGGAGACGAAACCGTCAATGGCCCAGAGGAATGCGATCACGGTCGGAACAATGGCGACACCTACGGCAAAGACGGCTGCACTAGCGACTGCAAGGTGCCGCCTTACTGTGGCGACGGCATCACGGATGGTGAGCAAGGGGAAGAGTGCGACGCCAAGGGAGCCACCCAAACGTGCAATGCCAACTGTCACGTGATCGGACTTCCGATCATCTAAGCCGAACAGAAGACAGCGCCGAGTGGCGGCCCTGGGACTTCTTCGGGTTGACTTCCTTGCACACACTTTCCCATCCCGCTCTGATCCGGATGGGAAAGTGTGTCGCCGTTCGTCCAGGTCAACTCAGGTTGGCTGGTGCGGCGCGACGGGAAGTTGGTGGGCGGGACAGGGTTTGAACCTGCGACATCCGGCTTGTAAGTGGCGTAAGCGGCCACCCATCCGACCCAAGCGTGCCGTTTTCACGGACTATTAAAGGAGGGCCAGTCGCGGTTGGGTGCCGTTGGGTGCCACCGGTAGCCAAACGCCGTTGCCAAACCCAACCTTTGGAAATCGGGCCGTAGCCAAACTCGCGTCGTGACGAAT
>JBLNFG010000955.1:0-4157 GCA_050263495.1 Myxococcales bacterium
CCAACGTCGCAGAGCGTTCCGGTCGCGCCCAGGACGCGGAGGATGGCGGAGGGCTCGAGACCCTGCGCCGAGAAGGATACATGTGATGATTAACGCAGTCACGAACTTGGCACAGGTCGAACCCCAACTACAGGAGCAGCTCAACCTAGTGGTCGTTGGGCACGTTGATCACGGGAAAAGCACTGTGATCGGCCGCCTCATGGCAGACACAGGCTCGCTGCCAATCGGCAAGCTGGAGCAGGTCCGTGATCGCTGTGCTCGCTCTGGCCGTCCCTTCGAGTATGCCTTTTTGCTCGACGCCTTGAAGAACGAACAAGCACAGGGCATCACGATCGATACTGCCCGTTGCTTCTTCAAGACCGCCAAACGGCGGTACATTATCAACGACGCGCCGGGCCATATTGAATTCCTGAAGAATATGGTGACGGGAGCGAGTCGGGCCGAAGCCGCGCTGCTCGTGATCGATGCGCACGAAGGCATCCGCGAGAACAGTCGGCGACACGGCTACATTCTGTCCCTGCTGGGGCTGTCGCAGTTGTCGGTCCTCATCAACAAGATGGATCTGGTTTCCTACGACCAGGCGGTGTTCGAACGCGTTCGCGAAGAGTATTGTGCGTTTCTCGCCGACTTAGGGGTTAATCCCGTCAGTGTAATTCCGATTGCTGCGCGCGACGGCAGCAATATCGCAACCCGGCACCGTGGCATGTCGTGGTACGACGGTCCAACAGTGCTCGAGCAAGTGGACGCGTTCGACGTATCGAAATCCAAACAAGACGCGCCGTTTCGCATGCCGCTCCAGGATGTGTACAAGTTTACCGAGGAAGATGACGAGCGGCGAATCTTCGCCGGTTCGATTGCGTCGGGGAGAATCTCCGTCGGTTCGCGCGTAAAGTTCTTGCCCTCCAAAAAGGCGTCGCGAATCGCCAGCATTGAGGCTTTTTCGGCACCACCCGCCGCCGTTGCGGGCGCGGGTCAAGCCGTAGGGTTCACGCTTTCCGAGCAGATCTACGTTAAGCCCGGCGAGCTAATGGTCAGAGAGGATGACGAGACCACCGTCGTTACAACACGCATCCGGGCAACGGTTTTCTGGATGGGCCGCGCGCCGCTGATCACGGACAAGAAGTATGTTCTTAAGATCGGCGCCGCAAAGGTGCCGGTCGAGCTACGGGAAGTCAAGCGCGTGGTTGACGCATCGGAGTTGGCTTCCGAAACCACGAAGACTCAACTCGACCGGCATGATGTCGGTGAGGTCGTGCTCGAGACAACGCGACCCTTCGCCTGTGACGTAGCTCGCACGCTGGCTTCGACGGGACGCTTCGTCATTGTCGACCATTTTGAGATCGCCGGTTGCGGCGTGGTGCTCGCGCCCGTACAGGACGGCGAATCACTGCTCGAACGGCGGATTAAGACGCGCGATTACTCCTGGGCATCGGGGGCGATCACTCGTGTAGCGCGCGCTCAGCGCTACGGACACCAGGGCAAGTTCATTCTATTGGCCTGCTCGGAAGATGAGTCGGCGGAGGTCACAGAGTACTCGGAGCGCCTTGCGATCAAGCTGGAGGCCAGTCTTTTCGCAGGCGGGCGACGCACCTATTACCTCAAGATGGCGAACCTGGATACGACCCGCGGTTTGGCGACCCGCGAGGAGCACATCAATTCGCTAGGCGAGCAGGCACGAGTGCTCACCGATGCGGGACTTCTATTTATCTCGGGCTTGTCGCAGGCGGAACCGTCTGAACTCGAGGTGTTACGTGCGCTCAATAGCCCAGCCGAATTGTTCTTGATTCAGGTCGGTAAACCCATCGGAGCAATTGCGGCGTCGCTAGTGGTCGATCCCAACACTCCGCCGGAGACAGTGACAGCGAACATCGTCGAAGCGCTCGCCTCTGAGGAGATCCTCTTCGACTACGAGATCTAAACTACTTGCAGGTCGCGACCCGAAGTAGAACGTCTCTCTTCGAGTGGCATTCCACTTCGGGCCACTGCGAAGACAAGGCCATTACAGCCTCGTCTTCGTGAAGTGGTGGGGCTGCGCAAGTGCGCAGGTTGGCTTCGCAAAGAGTCGAAGTCAGCTCAGCTGCTGGTGTGCTCGACGGAATTGTAGGCAGCCCGACGCCGTGCCCGCTGGGCGACAAGTCTCTCAACTCGATCCGACATCCGCTCGGTGACCCCAAGTCGAAAAGGCGGGTCATTCATGAAACATATTGGGTTTGGCTGAACCGCTCGCGGGCAGCCCCTTACTTCCACTGCGAATCGAGCCAGGCGGCCCGCTGTTGCAGCCAGGTCTTCATATAGGTGAGCTGCCCCGTCCATGTGCTTTCGGTAGGCGTGGTGAACGGATTCACCGTCGCAGTGGTCAGAATATTCCACTTGGCGAAGTTGCGCTCAGCAGCAGCGCTGGCGCCCTTACTCGCGTCGTCAATGCGCGTAGCAATACCGCTGTCTGCCAGCGGACCTTTGCGGAGCTCCTTCCAACGCGCGATCAGCTGGGACTTGAAGGTGGGCTCCTGAACGAGCTTGATGAACCAGTCGGCAGTGGGGTTGCCCATGCTGAACCCACCACCGGGAAAGCCGCCCGGGGTTGTCGTAGTGCCGGTCGAAGGCGAGGGATCGGTGGTGAGTCGGGATCGATTGGACTCGTACTGCCAACCATCGGCCGTCATGTTGTTGAGACCCATACTCGTGCCAACGCCGGCGATCAGATCGAAGTCCCAAAGTGGCCCTGCGTTGATCTTCTTGTCGCGGTCCTTGAAGAAATACTGGCTGCGTGCGTACGCGTCGAGATTTCGCGTTAGCTCGTTCAGAATCACCGTGTCGACGAAGGTTGGGACCTCGAGGTACGATGGGTATCCGTTGGATGCGTCCGAGGGGCTGCTTCCGTGCAACGCGTTATGGAAGCCGAGCAGTTGATTAGCGATGTAATCCTTCTGTTGCGCGGCAAACGGAACTGGATCGATCAGCTGAACCCAATCCCATGCGTTGGTCGTGCCTGAGGGGCAAACGATCTTGGCCTCAGGGGTCTCGGGCTCGAGCAGCCAGTCACACTTGAAGATGTAGCCGCCGGTAATATCTGCTGCCGACACTTTGGTTTCGTCGAGCTGCTTCAAGTTCAGGCGATTCTTTTGATTCTTGATGGTCTCGACGAGTTGGTACACGCCTTGGTAGTCGTCGGCTTTGAGCGGCTCATTGTCGACGTTGACGTAAACCTCCACCAACTTCACGCGTGGAGCCTGAAGGCCAAGCTCACGGCCGAGCTCGTACACGAAGTTGTTGTGGATGAGCGTCTTGTCGGCGTGCGGGCTCACCAACGCCCAGTCCGACTCTGAAGGCATGCCGACCAGAGGGCAGTCGCGGTCACTGCCGTTTTCGGCGCGCAACTCGACGCGATACGGCTTCTTGTCGGCCATTGACGAGCTGTTGCCGCGCACGTGGAAGGCAGCAAGGCTTGCCACCTTGGGTGCGTCCGCAAGCTTGACGGTTCCGTTCGTCGGTTCGAGCGACAGAAACGCGACGTCTACGAAGGGGCGTTCCTTGGTGTAATCGGAGGGAAGGGTGCCGCTGCCGTACGAGTCGAGGATAATGACAGGCAAGTCGTGGCTCTGCGTCACATCGCTTGAGCGAGCCACGTAGAGTGCCGTCGATGCGATGCCAGAAAGGTTGCCGTTGACGAACGCTGCTGCTCGTACCCGAGACGTCTTCGTCAACTTGATTGCCGAAGAGTAGGCGTTCGAAGATGCCGTAGGATCGCTGCCGTCCGTTGTGTAGCGGATCTGTGCGCTCGCGATGCTCGTAGACAGCTCGAGCGAAAGCTCCCCTTCGAAGGTGCCGCTCGGAACCGACATCGTGACGTCGCCCTTGCCTGGAGCAGAGCAGGCGTCGTTTGAAGGAGTGCTCGACGTGCTGCCCGCGCCGCCCTTGGCCACGTTGGTGTTACCGTTAGTGCCACCCACCGAGGCATTGCCGCCTTTGCTCGCGCCGCCCTGACCGCCATTGCCGCTGGCTCCGCCCGGGGAGCTCGTCTTCGTGGAGGTGCCACTCTTGGATGCGGAACCGCCTGCGCCCCCAGAGCTGCCCTTGGTGGAGGAGCTCTTGGTGGAATTCGAGCTTCCGCCCTTGGCTGACTTGTTGCTCGTGCCTCCAACTTCGTCTGAGCTGCC
>JBLNFG010000956.1:0-14954 GCA_050263495.1 Myxococcales bacterium
GAAATCCGATCCGCTTGCGCGTCGAGGGGTCGGCAACGTTGGCGCCAAATAGTTCCACCTGCCCTGCGGTAGGGGAGATCAACGCAGTAAGAACCTTGATGGTGGTGGTCTTGCCCGCGCCGTTCGGTCCGAGAAAGCCGAAAATGTCGCCCGGTTCGACTTCGAAGCTAATCGAGCGAACGGCTTCGACTCGACGCATCCAAAATCCCATCCTGAATGACTTGGACAGACCGGAGACGCGGATCACGGGTTCCGACATAGGGCCAAAGATATACCCAATCGAGAGTGAGCCGGCCCGCTTTGGCCGAGGCGTCCGCGTGAGCGCGAGACCGCCATCACACGGGCCGATACACCGGACCCGCTTCAGCAGGCAGAATTTCGCGACAAACGGGGCCCGAACTGCGTGAACGCAGCCGCCCATCGCCCACATCAAGCGGCGTGTGCTGGCAAAAATCCGAGGATGTTCAAAGCAACAGTTCCGCTACCCCCTAGTTTCGGGGTATTAAGGATTGCATTCGGAGTTTGGGCGCTATCCTGGTGCCAGGTCGAATTGTGACGAGGAAACATGAGAACGGTTGGGTGTCTGTCGATCCTAGCAATCCTTCCCCTTACTTTCGCCTCGACGGCTCTAGCTCAGGCATCGGCAGTGCCGCCACCCACGGGTTTTGCGCCTCCCCCGCCCGCGGTAAGCCCAGCGCCACAACCACAACCTGCACAGCAACCAGGCGCTGCGCTTCCGCCGCCCGTTCCGACGCCAGGCGCACCGCTACCTGCGCCCGCGGCACCACCGCCACCCAGCGGCGCGCAACCCGCGGGCACTCCAGCGGCAACCCCGGACCCAGGTTTGGGGGCAGCTCCGCAAGCAGCGGGCTCAGGCGAGCTGTCGTTCTCCACGGGCGCAGAAGCCGTACCGGCGGCGTCGAGCGGAACGCCAGCGGAAACCCCGACCGATGACGAGCAGTGGTACCGGGAGCACCGCGAGGCATCGCTGCACTTTGCGAATACGCTGAGCGGCTCAGTCGGCTTGCTGCACATGCAGACCCCATTCTCCGGCGCTGCCGGAACGTTTCGCGCAAGCTTTTCTTTGGGTTACTATTCGGGGTCGGGCTTCTTGTGTAAGTCAGCCGCGGATTGCGATCCAACCAAGACCGGGCAAGACAAAGCCAAGACTGCCTCGTCGGATATCGCACTCTCAGCGACGCTCCTACCTTACTTAGAGGCATACGTCGCGATGCACTCATCCGCGACCCAGAACAGTTTCGGTCGTCCCCAACTGCTTCAGGTGGTCGGCGATACCAACTTCGGTCTGAAGCTCTTTAGCCCCGCCAAGCCTGATCGCATCCTTGCCTTTGGTGGTTCGTTCGACTTGTACCTGCTCAATGGCTCCGGCGCGATAGGATTGAGTAACGCCAACTTCAGCATGCGGGGGATGGCGAGCATCGATCTGACTCGTCGCGCTGATCCGCAGAAGCGCGTTCCATTACGCTTTCACAGCGGCTTGGGTTACCTGTTCGATGGCACTGAGAGTCTGATATCCGATATCGAGGCGAAATCACGCGGTGGCTACCGCATCAGTCGGGTCGAGCGCTTCGGACTCGATATCAATCGGGTCGACTCCTTCCTGCTCGGATTCGGCGCAGAGTACGTCCACAAAACCGTCCAGCCATTTCTCGAGTGGAACTTCGACATTCCGGCTAACTACCGCCAAGGCTATAAGTGTAGCCCCGTCGACCAAGGTCGTGCGCCGGGTGACGGGTGCCTGCAAACAGCTTCGAAGTTCGGGGCCACTCCGTCTCGTTTGACGATCGGCACGCGCATCACACCGGCCTTCATTCGAGGAGTGCAGGGATTGGTCGCGTTTGACATTGGCACCGGTGCGACGTCCACGTTCATTGAAGAGGTCGCACCGGAGCTTCCTTGGCGGCTATTCATTGGCGTCGGGTTCGCCCACGACATTACTTCCGCGGGACGGACAACGGAGGTACCCAAGGTCGTGGAGAAGGTCGTACAGCTACCTCCACCGCCGGAATATCGCGTTGTCGGTCTCGTGCTGGACGAGAAAACACAGCAGCCAATCCCGAATGCGATCGTGAAATTCCAGGGACAGTCACTCACTGGAATGGTCGCGAGGCAAGATGGTTCCTTCGAGACAACCAGTCTCCAACCCGGAACCTACACGTTCGCAGTTACGGCAGACGGCTATCGCGAAGGCGTCTGCACGGTGACCGTCGCTCAAGGCGGAACTCAGCCGGCGCCCGGTAACGAAGGAAGCGCGCCAAACGCTGCCGTCGCTGATCCGCTAGCCATGGACGCGTCTACTCAGAACCCCGGGGGCTCAACGGCCGCCGCAGCACCGTCCACGACAGGCGGGACTTCGGGGCCCAACGTTACCAACGTTGCTTGCCCACTCAAGGCACTCCCCGCCGTCGGCGCGGTCCAAGGCGCGCTAAGCGACGCGGAAACGAACCTTCCGGTAACGGGAGCACACGTCACCATTCGCGACGCGAAAGGACGCGAATTGTCGCTCGAGGCGGATGGCGCGGGGGCCTTCAGGTTCGAGAATGTGCCGGTGGGCGCGGTAAAAATCTCGGTTGCTGCCGATGGCTACATGCCCGCCGCTGTCGATCTGGAGATTCGTCCCAAGGCGGAACAACGCCAGCCAATCAGTCTCAACAAGCGCCCAAAGAAGGCCAGCGTAGTTGTGACGGCTCAAGAGGTTAAGATCACCAAACAGATCAACTTCGCCAACGATTCAGCCGTTATCATGCCGGAATCGCTGGGGCTAGTACAAGAGATCGCCCTCACGCTCAAAGAGCATCCAGAGCTCGCCCGCATCGAAATTCAGGGTCACACCGACAACACTGGTGCGCCAGCGTACAATAAGCGGCTCAGCCAAGAACGCGCGGAAGCGGTCCGCAATGGGTTGATAGCCTTGGGCGTCGAGAGTGCGCGATTGACCGCAGTGGGCTATGGCCCGGATAAGGCGCTCGTCCCCAATACGATCGAGGCGAATAAGGCCAAGAATCGGCGGGTTCAGTTCATCATCTTGGATCGAAAATAGGTACGAGGTGGTCCCGCCCGGCATTCACACCGAGCGGGATCGTTTGATGCTGCCCACCACCGCCTCCGCTCCCAAAGCGTCGCGTCGGCTTGCTCCTCCCAAACCCGCGCTCGCCACCTGGCTCGCCGCGGGTGGGAGGAGCCAATGGCCGTGCACGGCCGCGGCGCTCAACCGACGGATGTCCCTGCTTCCGACGCGAATCTCAGCAGCGCTCAACCGATGGATGTCCCCGCTTCCGACGCGAACCTCAGCCCCATTCCCCGCACCACGAACACAAAACGACCGCGGCGTGCGCCCCGCAGAGCTCGCTGCCCGAGAAACATTTCGTAGCGATCGGGACGGTTACGGCTTTTCTTCGGGCTTGCCCGTTTGCTCCTCGGCAATTTCTCGCAGGAGGGCATCGACGCGGGCTCGATTATCTGGACCGACATCAAAGTAGAACTTCAACTCGGGAACCTTGCGCAGGTCCAGACGGGGCGCCAAAAGCCGGCGAATGCGCCCGGCGGCGCGGTCGAGGTGCTGTACCACTCGTTGTCGGGAGGATTCCTTCCCGTCGTCGACCATTCGGCGCACCCCGATCCGAGCGACTTGAAGGTCGTCCGAGACGGTGACGTCCATCACCACGACACCGGAAAGTACCGGATCTGACAGGGCTTCCGTCAGTGCTTCAGCAACCGTCGCCCGAACCGCTTCAGCAACTCGCTTCGGTCTCCTCGATTCCGTAGCCATGGCTTCCCGTCCTTCTCACACCCCGCGCTTTGGCGGCTTTTTCAGTTTCGGCGCTGTCCGTTCCGTGCCCAAGTCGTCGATGTGGAGCCCATCGGTCGTCCCCAGCTCTAGGCCACCCCGCAGGTTGTGTCCGTCTTCGCCGTAAGAGACCACTTCCCCGCGAGCGTCCGTCAGCCACATATCTGAGAGCGACTCGGCGATGGAACGCGCTGCCGTAATCACCTTCTGGCAAGTCGAGGCATCACGCGCCACCGTCGCAAGCGCGATGGTGGCAACCTGGTGCCTGTCAGCGTCACCAACCTCGCACAGGCTCACCGAGAGCCTGGCGCGGATTCGATCCTTGAGCTTGTTGAGAACTCGCCTGCGATCCTTGAGCGACTGCGCAGCCGGAATATGAATCACGAAGCGAGCTGTTCCTACGAACATGGTCGGATCAGAGCGTCTGTCGAACCTCTTCCATCTCGAAGCATTCGACGATGTCGCCCTCCTTGATGTCCTGGTAGCCCTCGAGTGCAATGCCGCAGTCGAAGCCTTCCTTCACTTCGCGAGCGTCGTCCTTGAATCGCTTCAGACTGCTCATCTTTCCGCTCCAGATCATGGCATTTTCTCGCATCAGGCGGACCGTGCCAGATCGCCGGATCACGCCTTGGATCACCATGCATCCAGCAATGTTGCCGGCCTTCGAGACGCGGAAGACCTGACGGACCTGCGCTTGACCGAGTGCCTTCTCGACCAGGCTTGGTGAAAGCAGCCCTTCCATCGCCGCTTTTACGTCATCCACCACGTTGTAGATGATGTTGTAGTGGCGGACCTCAACCTTCTCTTGTGCGGCCAACGCGGCGGCTTTGCCGGCAGGACGCACGTTGAAGCCGATGATGATCGCTCCAGCCGCAACCGCCAGATTGACGTCACCCTCGGTGATTGCTCCGGCCGCGGCATGAACCACCGTGACCTTGACCTTGTCGGTCGAGAGTCGGACCAAAGCGTCGGAAACCGCTTCCACCGAACCATGTACGTCGGCCTTGACGATCACCTTCAGCTCGAGCTGCTCGGTGTCCTTCATTGCCTTGTACAGCTCTTCAAGCGTGAGCCGGGGCCCGGCACTCGGCATGAGGCTGCGCCGTTCCTTTGTCTTTCTGGAATCCGCAATCTCCTGCGCCTTCTTGATATCCTTCAAGACGTGGATTGGATCGCCAGCGGCGGGCACGTCGTTCAGGCCGATCACCTCGACCGGCGTGGCTGGACCAGCGGCTGCGAGGCTTCGACCGAATGAGTCGAGCATTGCGCGTACCTTGCCGCTCGCTGCACCTGCTAGGAGCACGTCTCCACGATTCAACGTGCCGTCCGTGATGAGCAAGGTGGCAACTGGACCGCGGCCGCGGTCGAGCTGTGCCTCAAGCACAACGCCAACCGCAGGCTTGTTTGGATTGGCGAGCAGCGCAAGCATTTCCGCCTGCAGCAACACCTTCTCAAGCAGTGCTTCCACGCCCTGCCCCGTGTGCGCGCTCACCTCCGCAAACAACGTGTCACCACCCCACTCTTCCGGAACGAGGCCGAGCTCACTGAGTTCACGACGACACCGGTCGGGCTGTGCCTCTGGTTTGTCGCACTTGTTGATGGCAACCACGATCGGTACTTTCGCCAGTTTGGCGTGATTCACGGCCTCTTTCGTCTGAGGCATGACACCGTCGTCGGCTGCAACCACAAGGACGACGACGTCTGTGGTCTGGGCTCCGCGAGCCCGCATGGCCGTAAACGCCTCATGACCGGGCGTATCCAGGAACGTGATACGTCCCGCTGGCGTCTCGACGCTGTACGCACCGATATGCTGGGTGATGCCACCCGCTTCGCCCGCCACGACATTGGCCTTGCGAATCTTGTCAAGCAGACTCGTCTTGCCGTGGTCCACGTGACCCATGACCGTGACCACCGGAGGTCGCGGCACGCGATCGCCTGAGTCTTGATCGGTCTCGACACCCTGGGCGATGACCAGCGCTTGCTCTTCGGACACGGCCACGTCTTCGACGTCCCAACCGAATTCGCTCGCACAGATCTTGGCGGTGTCAGCGTCCAGGGTGCTGTTGATGTTCACCCCAGTCATTCCAAGCATGATCAGCTTGCGAAGGAGCTCATGAGCCTTGATACCCATTCGATTGGCCAACGTCTGAAGGCCGATCGAACTTTCAATCTTGACCACTCGTTTGTGGGCACCACGCTCTGGCGCGGGCGCGACTGGAGCCTGACGCGCGCCAGCAGGCCCACCGCGTCCCAGACCTGGTCCACCCATACCGGCGGGTCCCTTGCCACGAGTGCCTCGTGACATTGGGCCGCGCTGACCGCCGGGACCGCCCCCTGGCTGTCCTGGTCTGCGTTGAGCAGCATTGGCGCCCGCTTTCGCGTCGTACTGGACACGCCGCGGCACGGGCGCGCGATGAGCTGGGCTCATTGGAACCCCAGGACGACCTTCCCAAACCTCGATACCTGTCCTGGGAGGGCTTGACGGTCTCGTTCCAGGCGCCGTGGTTGCAGCGGGTTTCGGCGCCATCGGTGCGGCTGCGGCAGGTGGGGAAATCGGTTTCGCCACGGGTTGGGGTCTTTGTTGGGCTTCTACCGCGGGAGACTCAACCGGCCTTGGCTGAGCCGCAATCGGCTTAGCATCGGCGAGCGCGGGTTCACGAGCTGATGGTTGGGTCGCGGAGACAGCTGGCTCAGCGGTGATCACAGCAGGCTTTGCTCCAGACTTCGCCTCAATCGGCTTTGCTTCTGCAGGCTTCGTCTCGACTGGCTTCGCTTCAGCAGGCCTCGTCTCGACTGGCTTCGCTTCAACGGGCTTCGCCTCGATCGGCTTTGCTTCTGCAGGCTTCGTCTCGACTGGCTTCGCTTCAACGGGTTTTGGCTCGACGGCAGCTGGCGTCGGCGTTGCGGGAGGTATCTCCTTATGAACGGCCTTTGCAGCGACTGGCGCTGGAGTTTGGGCCGCCGCGGGACCCCCTGCGGGTTGCGGAACTGGTGCGGCAGCAACGGGCTCTGCGCTGGTCGACACAGCAGCGTGCTCGATCGATCTTTCCGGCACACGTTCAGCCGTGGATTCAGGCTCCACCCTGTGTGCGGACGCGGGGGTTGGCTCTGCCACCGCTCTGGGTGGTTGAGCGACCTCTGGTTGCCGAACGCCTGCGGCTGCGTGAGGCGACGCCGAAGCGGCAGGAGTCACTGGGACTGCTGCACCCTCCGACCTGGACTCAGGAGCTTTGAGCGTCGGCTCTTGGAGCAACTCATGCGACGGCGCCGCTACCTCCAAGGCTGAGCTACTCTCCGCGCCAGTGGAGTGCGCGGCAGCGCCAGCATCCTCTGGGCGCTTCGCAGCGCGCCGCTTGACAACCGTCGGTCGGATACGCTCTTCGACGACCTTGCTCGGCTCGTTGCGACGTTCGAGTTGCCGCTTGGCCCGTTCGATGGCCTCAGGCGGAACCACGCTCATGTGGTTCTTGATCTCGGAAAATCCGATGGATTGGAGCAACGTCGCGAGCTCCTTGTTATCCATTCCCAGATCGCGAGCTACCTCGTAGACACGCAACTTGCTGCTCATCCATCCTCCGAATCTTGTCGCCCTTGCGATCCTGTCGTCCGCGCTGCAATCAACACCGCTGCAGCATCATGGTTGGCTTTGGCCAACCGGCTCGTGACCGGTCTCATCATTTCAATTACGCGCAGCAGATTCTTCGCTAGCCCATCATCGGTCACGACCATGACAGCTAGTTCGTCTCGACCCACCATTGCCCCGAGTTCTGCCTTTGAAGTCCAAACGGCTAGCAACCCTTGCGTTGCTGCCTCCGAGATCCACGCCTGCCTTGCCGCCGCCATCGCGTCGCCAGCCAAGATCACGGCCCGCGCTTTACCGGACAGGAACGCGCGTTGGCTGGCTTCTCCGCCGATCATGATCTGACGCGTTCGTCGCGCCGCCAAAATCAACCCCTGCGCTCGGCGCGCAGCTGCAGCTGCAAGGCTTTGTATTAGTGCCGTGAGGTGTTCGGAGCCGGCGCTGTGCTCGACCTCTCCGTGCAGGCTCCGCAACACGGCCTTTGAGGCCTTTTGTAGACACGGCTCGGTGGGGTGCACCCACGCACCCCGGCCGGTTGCACCGCCCGCGAGATCGAATCCGACCACGCCGTCTTGCGACAACACCATCCGCACTAATTCAGTCGGATCGCCTGGCTTGCGGCAGCCCACGCAGGTGCGAGTCGGCCGATGATGGACCGCACTCGGTCCCGCCCTTCGGCGCGATGGGGCCCCTTTGGCGCTTTCTCGCACGGGCGGTCTAGGGCTGGCTCTGGTCTGCATCTGCACTTCGTGTTGATCTCCAATTCGCAAAATCGCCTATTTCCTTCGCACTAGCCGTCGAGTTCGGCGGACGGTGCTGCGGCGCTCGAGCCGTCGGGTTGCGGGCTGGGCTCCGCTGAGCGCTGCTGTCTTGCCGTTGCACGCGCAGCAACCAACTCGTTCAGCTCATGCGCCAAGAAGTGCTCGGCCGCATCACGCACGGCCTTCGCTTTCTTTACGCCCAAGCCGGTGCGCAAAGCCAAACGATCGGGGTCCTCCCGGGCCAAGTCATCGACCGTCCGATAATTGGCATCTTCCAACGCCTGAAGCGTGCGCGGGCCAACATGAGCCACGATCCGCAGTTTGTCTCGATCGTTCAAGGGATCGGCCCGTTGAACGAGCTCACGAATCCGTTCTTGACGCTGAATATCCATGCTGCGCTCCGCGGCAGCTTTGAGCTCCTGGGCGCGCTCGGCAGTACCGATCTTGTCGATGGCCAAGAGCTCTTCCTCCGACGCGTCGGCAATTTCCTCCAATGCGCGGAAACCTAAGCGATACATCGCTTTGGCAACGTCGTCCTCGATGCCATCAATTTCGCGCAAGGCACCGAGTGCCTCATCTTCCATCTGCCGGAATTTGCTTTCGCTAATGATGTCCAGGCGCCACTCGGTAAGTTGAGATGCGAGTCGAACGTTCTGTCCTTTGCGGCCAATGGCCAACGACAGCTTTTCGTCCGGCACCACGAGCTCCATTCGCCGATCGCCTTCATCAACGATGACTTTATTCACCTCGGCGGGCTGAATCGCGTTGATGATGTATCGCGCCGGATCAGCATCCCAAGGCACGATGTCAATCTTCTCACCGCGCAGCTCCTGAACCACGGCTTGCACGCGTGATCCCTTCATGCCCACGCACGCACCGACCGGATCGACATCCGCGTCGCGGGACATCACAGCGATTTTGCTGCGCGCCCCGGGTTCACGCGCCACGCTGACGATCTTGACGATTCCTTCGTAGATCTCGGGAACCTCAGACTCGAACAGCTTCTCGACAAGGTGCGGCGAGGATCGACTAAGGACGATCATCGGCCCGCGCGCCTCGCGGTCAATGTCCTTCACGTACGCGACGATGCGATCGCCAGGACGGTACGTTTCACGAGGTGTCTGCTCACGCGCCGACAGGATACCTTCTGTACCGCGCCCAAGATCCACAACGATGTTATGCCCCTTCTCGAAGCGTCGGACGATGCCACGAATCAGCTGACCCTGGCGATCCTTGTATTCCGAGAAGACGATATCGCGTTCCGCGTCGCGCACTCGCTGCAGCAATACTTGCTTTGCGGTCTGAGCGGCAATACGCCCGAAAGTGGTGCGAGCTTGCTTGAGGTCCAGCATGTCGCCGAACTCTTTGTCCTGTTGACGCGCCTTGTCCGCATCCCGGGGGTGCCAGAATACCTGGAAGCCCAGCTCCTCGCCGAGCTCAGCCTCGAGGTTGTGCTTCTTGACGTCACCAATCGAGATTTGGCGCTCAGGATCGGCAACGTCGTCGACCACCGTCATGTACTGGAAAAGATCGATGCTGCCTGTCTCGTCGTTGTATCTCGCTTCGAGATCACGGCTAGGCCCGAAAGCTGCTTGTGCCGCTTTCAAAATGGCCGCCTCCATAGTCTCGATGAGAACCTTTGGGTCGATACCCTTTTCTTGAGCGACGCTCTTGACGATGGAGCCAAGATCCGTGTCGAAGCCGGTTATCATGAATCACCTTTTCCGTTTGCTTGCGCGATTCCTCCGGTCGCGCTCGGACGAACGAGACTTTGGCGACTTTGCCTTGGCCCCGCCTAACACATGTGGATTGTTCCAATCGAATACCAGTCGGGATGCTTCGATTGTTTCGTAAGGAACCGAGACAGTGCCTGTCTCGGTCTCGAAAACCACGTTGTCGTCAACGCCCAGTCCTACAATCTTACCGCGAACGAGATTCAAATCGCCGATCGGACGATTGAGTTTGGCCTTCGCCAGCCAGCCTTCGAATCTCCTAAAATCGTCCCGAGTGTAGAGCGCTCGCTCCAACCCTGGCGACCCTACCTCCAGTCGATATGCGATCGAGATCAGCTCTTCCTGATCAAGCACACGTGAAAGTTCACGCGAGAGGTCTGCGCACAACTCCAACGTGGCACCTTCCCCCGGCAATTTCGCGCCTTTTCGCTCGACCGTGAGACTTAGGATCCAACCAGCAGTATCCGTTTTCCAAATCAGCTCCACGGCATCCGCGTCGTGCGCCAAAAGTACTGGCTCGACGAGCGCAACGAGTCGCGCTTGATCGAGACCAGTGACTTTTACGTGGGCAATACTCATGGGACGGACGGGAGCCCTTTGGGGATCACCCCACCAGGGCGACTTGAGAATCGAGCGCCTGAAAAAAAAGACGGACCCTATGAGGGGGTCCGCCAGGACTCGCCCGAAACTGTCGGCGCGCAGCATACAGTCCGGCTTCGAACCCTGCAAGTCCGGGCCGACGATTGATTGGGCGTCCGACACCACAGGAATCGGCCGGCGACCAAGGAGCCAGATCCGCCGTAAATTGCTCGGGTCCGATTCACCCCATGGGAGCCAGAGCACGTTGGTTGCGTGAACCCGGCCCGCCTTGTGCGCCGCACTGGCGGATGTGCCCCGAGCATCACCACACCAACGCCGCACAGGAAGCTATCGGTACCACGACGGAGCATTGGGTCACGGCGCTCTGGTTTTCCATAAAACTCGATCCAGCCTAGGAGCGAGACGCCATCTGCCAGGTCCATCGGCTGTAGCGCGCGGCCCAGTCGCTGCTCTCCTCAAAGCAATGATGATGCCCCCATCCGCCGGGACGTGCGCTGCACGTGACGCCTGGTCGACTTTCAGAGCCATGTTTACTGGCCCCCTGCGGCGCCTGCCCAGCTTTTCTGGGCACCGTTGACGTCCGTGGAAAGCCCCACTGCCGTAGACCTTTGCCGCTCCGGGTCGCTCGGGTTTTTGGCTGCTCGCAACGAATAGAAACCTAGGCTAGGTTCGGCAAGCTCACGAGATCGACGTGCAAGATTTCACTCGAGAACGCCATGATCTCCGCCAGGCATCCATCCGAAGGCCTCGACTCAACACGGATCTTCGCGCAGGCAGCCTTACCGCCCTCGAACACGGTATTGTCCAGCTCTTGAACGTGGATGCCGTGTCGCTTGAGCACGGTAAGCACGTGAGCGAGTGCCCCGGTTTTCTCGATGTGCCTAACAACGAGCTGATACTTTGCCCAGGATGTGGCGCTGATGTTGACCACATTGGGCACCTCACCTTTGGTGAGGAAGCTACGAAGCACGTGTACCGTCTCGTTCGCAATTGCGGCTTGTGCCTCGTCCGTCGACGCTCCGATGTGCGGCGTCGCACATAACGAAGACAGCCTCGCGATTGGATGCGAGTAAGCTGCATGCCGCTGGGACGGCTCGTCGGGGAGAACATCAAGCCCAAGTCGAAGCCTCTTGCGTTCCGCGACCTCCATGAGTGCCTCGTGATCCACCAGGCTTGCACCTGCCGTGTTGACGAAGATGGCGCCCTGCGGCAAGGCTTCCAACACGCGGCGATCGATCATATTCCGCGTGCGCTCATTTGCATCTAGGTGCACGGAGAATACATCCGAGCGTTCCGCAAGCGCGAGCAAGCTGGGGCACAGCCCGACGCCAAGTTCCGCAGCACGCGCCGGAGTCAGCGAGCGGCTCCAAGCATGGACGCACATGCCGTACGCCCTCGCAAGTGAAGCGACGTAGCGTCCCACGTATCCAAGGCCCGCGATGCCCAAGCGACGCCCTCGCAAGCCAGCCGCCTGCGCGAAGTCTTCTTTCTCCCACGCACCCGCGCGCAGACTCGTCGAAGCGTCATGCACTCGTCGATCAAGGCACCCGATTAGGGTCATCGTGAGCTCGGCAACGGCCGATGCATTCCTGCCTGGCGTGTTCGCAACGTAGATTCCACGAGCGCTCGCCGCAGGCACATCAATGCCGCCTGCCCCGGAACCTGCACGAATGATCAAATTGAGAGCATCGCCCGCCGCGATTGCGGCGGCATCAACGAGCAGCCCACGCACCACAAGGACGTTTACCCCGGCCAAAGCTTCCGCCAACTTGGTCGGCGATAACGTTGGCTCATAGATCAACTCGACGCCCAAAGACTGGATTTCTTCCAGACTGTTCTTGGGAAGTCGGCCGGCAACCAAGACGCGCATGAGACGCGACTAATAACACAGTTCAGCCAGGCATGGCGCACAGGTTTCGGTAACATTCGGCGATTCCAGGCACGTCTCGGATCGGTGAACCTGTCGCGCGCGGGCCCCTTTTTTCGCGACGGTTGATGGTGTCGCCACGCACGAGGCGCTGCGCCGCGCGTCACGGTGCCTCAGTTCGACGCGGAAATGCCTGGCGGGCCCCTCGATTCAGGCCGTTCGACCGCCCTCCACACAGAGATAATCAGCGCGAACCTACCTCGACTCACGATTGTCAATCCAACCTCTACCTGTTGAGATGGTTTGGTTGCTTGAGTGGGTCCGCCACTCGCTGCGCACAATTCGTTTCGGGACCTGAGCAAATCGAAGAAGCATGCAGCCACGCGAACTCCGAGTCTCCGCTCAATTTCACATCACCTTCAAGACGGTCGATGCGCTGGTGGTTGCCTACAGTGCCAACCTTTCGCGCGGTGGACTCTTTCTCAAGACTACGCGAGCAATGCCAGTCGGAAGCGTGATTTCCCTCGTCATTCAGTTGCCGGATGGCATGGGTGACCTGGAGGCCCCCTGCAAGGTGATATTCACCCGAGATGGCGCAGACGGACAAGCCGCTGGAATGGGCCTAAAGTTTAACGATCCAGACGATATCATTCAGAAGCGCATTGAGTGGTTCATCATCAATTCCAGCCCGGATCAAAGTGAACTCCGCGCCCAATCACAGTTGCGCCGACTCAACATGGTGATTGTGGATGATGATCACTTTCAATCGGATGTAGCCGGGGCTGCCTTCATTGCGCGAGGCGATCGGGTGCGAATTGCCCGGGATGGGCTCGCGGGCTTGGCGCTATGCATCGAGAGTACCCCTGACGTCATTTTGACCGACGTCCAAATGCCACGCATGGATGGCTGGCAGATGGTGCGACTCATCCGTGCTCGGCAAGCCCTATCACGCGTGCCAATCCTGTTCTTGACGTCTCTGTCGAGCGAACAGGACCGTCTGGTTGGCTATCGTCTCGGGGTGGACGATTACCTCACCAAGCCGCACGATCCGCAAGACCTCCTAACACGCGTCGATCGCGCCGTGTTGCGGGCAGAACAACTCAGTCGCTCGAATACGCATGCCGAACGAGACGCTTTGCGTGGTGATCTGCGCCAGGTTGGCATTCAATCCGTGCTCAGTTTTCTCGAGATGGAACGTCGCTCCGGAACCTTGAGAATCGGTCCTATTCTCAATGCTCGACTCGAGCTGCACGAGGGGCGTGTCCTGCGCGTGACAGTCGACGGGGCGGAGCAGCTGACGCCTCGTGAACGAATGTTTCGCGTTCTCGATGCGGTCGATGGCCGCTTCGAATTCGTGCAAGGCGAAGTCGACGTGATGGACGAAATTCAGCTTCCCACGTCGAACCTCATCCTCGAGCACGCTCGGCAGCGTGACGAGCGAAGCCGCTGAATCAACAGACTGACCGCCGACCAATAGGGTAGCGGCCGAGGCCCGTTGTCTCGAACCGCGAAGTTGCGATGGCCGGACAAGCCAAAGCATCAAACTCCGAGAGACGCGTCCTGTTCGATCCCGAAGAACGCTCCACGGCAATCGCTACACGCGTGGCTTTTCTGAAGCGGATTCTTTTTGTCGGAGCGGCGCGGCCACGGACCCGTAGCGCCCACGTCGGGATGGGCTTGGCGCTGTAACCGACACTCGGTCTCAAGCTCGGGAACACGAGTGCAATCCTGCGCAGCACGGGCCTAGAACGCCGAACGGCCCCGTTCACCGCCTGCGGCGCATGCCCAGCTTCGCTGGTCACCGTGGCCCTGCGCAGAATTCTCCACTGCGTGGACAAATTCTGCTTCGGGTCGCTTCGGTTTCGGCGCTTTCGTTGCGTGAATCAAACCGTTCGGCGTTCTAGACTAGCTCCTCGGCCAGTGCCCTCGTTCCCCACTTTACCGGATAGTTGGTTAGCAGTCCCCAAAGCATCACCTTGCAGCCCAGCGAGCATCGCGCCATGGTCCGTCTCTAATCATGGATGCCACTGGCTCACACGACTCGAATCGACGCTACTACGATGCATTTGCCGTTGGTTATGAGCAGCACCGCGGCAAGAACGACCCGGGCGGCTACCATGAACTCCTCGACGAACTCGAGGCTGATTACGTGCGTCGCTTTGGCAAAGGGCTGGACGTTTTGGAGGTCGGCTGCGGAACGGGCTTGGTGCTAGCGCGCATTCGGGACTTCGCGCGCAGCGCTCAGGGGGTCGATCTCTCCCCTGGCATGCTCGAACGAGCGCGGGCACGGGGGTTGGACGTGCGCGAGGCTTCGGCCACGTCTTTGCCCTTCGACAACGAGAGTTTCGACGTGACCTGCTCGTTCAAGGTGCTCGCTCACATTCCCGACGTAGAGGGCGCACTCGCCGAAATGGCGCGCGTTACGCGTCGCGGTGGTCATATATTGGCCGAACTGTACAATCCCAACAGCTTGCGCGCTCTGATCAAACGTTACGGTCCAGCCGGTCGCATTGCTGCGGACACGCACGAAAATCACGTATTTCTCCGGTTCGATAGTCCCGAGCGCGCTCGCGCCCTGGCTCCGGCGGGGTGCGCATTCGTCGGG
>JBLNFG010000957.1:0-5521 GCA_050263495.1 Myxococcales bacterium
GCGTCGGCCACCTCGATCAGTTTGTTGCGACGCAACACGCTGCCCGATTCCCGACCTAGGAGTTGGTCCACGACGCTGCCGAGCTGCTCGTCCAACCGCGCCGCTACCTCTTGGGCCTGAAGCAACTCATCGCTAATGCGCGTTTCCACGCTGGAGATGTTCTGGTTCACCATGTCGATCTCGGCGATGATGGATTCGATGTTGGTAACGAGTTCGTCCATTTTCTGGCGCAGGGCTCGTTCCTCCTTGCCCATGGCCTGTGCGTTGATCTTCAGTTCCTTCTCCAGCGCCAACTGGTCCAGAATCGTCTGTTGCACGTCTGCAATTGCCGACTTGATGCTCGTTGCAGTAACCCGTGCGGCAGATTTGGCGATCTTGCCGGGACAGTCCGTCCCGCCCGCTAGTCCGACGATGATCAAGCAGTCGAACGCTTCCGTCGTCGCGTACGCGGCGTCCAGAGCTGCGTTGGCAGCGCGCACGGCAAAGTTCGCGATATTGACGAGCTGGCCGCGGTCTGAAAGGAACTTCAGGAAGTCAGCATTCTCGGCGACAGTTTCCTCCATGTAGGCCCGTTCGCGTTCAATCTGCCGTACCAAGATCCCAACTTTGGAGATGGCGGTTTTGCGCTGAAGCTGCAGCGCCGCACGTTCCTGCAGCAGCGCACCCACACGTCCGCCCATGCATCGACGTGGTCCTGACGAGAGATTCACCTCGACGTAGGGAATGTCCTTTCGACAGCCCGCGTCCGATGAGGACCAGGTGTCTTTGACCCGCTCAATCACCTCAGCGCAATCTGCACCGTTGCAGCTCCACTGCGTGGCTACCGAGTTGAAGTCAACCTTGTTGCAAGCCGGCGTTGCGGTCCCTTCGGCCCCACACCGTTCGGTCAGCTCCGCGGCAAGGCTATCCTTGTTGTGGGATAGCGCATTGGCGAGCGCGTCCTTGTCGGTCAGCGCCGCTTTCATCTCTCTAATCGCCTGTGCGATCGCGTCGTTGGTTCCACCCACCTTGCGGTTGAGCAAGTCCTCGACCCGGATCATGTAGTTCTGCCAGTTCGTCCGATCGAGATGCGAGTTCTCGAAGAAGACGCGGTTCGGATGCAAACCGAGGGGATTGCGCGTCGTGTCCGCTGCAGCCAACATGTTCTGGCCAACCAGCAACGCCTTTCTGCCCTCGCCTCGATACGCGAATTGGCTTCCTTGCCAGGCGAGCTGGAGCGTACCCAAAAACACCTGCCGCAGGTACTCGTATTGGATGACGTGGTGGGCGAACAACGTTCGGTCCAAACTGGGATCCAATTTGCGACGTTTGAGACTAAGCAAGTTCAGGGTTGCTTCGAGCCGGTCGTTTGTAACTGTGTACAACTCGTCCAACCACGCTTGCCCCCCCGTCTGGAACTCAGCCACCGGGAAACCGAACAGTACGACCGTAGAACTGGTCGACATCGCACCGCCGAGCGCCGTGCTGAAGGCGTCAATCGCCGCCTTCATCTTGGTGCTCTTGTAGTCGAAGGCTTCGGCTTGGTCGAGCGGATCGCCGTCGGCAGCTTTGTACATCGCGTAGAAGCCGTCACTCCAAGCACTGTTGGCCGAGTACGTCCAGGTCTGGACCAGCTCGCGATAGAAGCGATTGTGTTCCTGAAGTGCGGCGATGCGCGGGTTCTCGCTGGCCTTAGCGCAGGATCCTGCACTGCTTGCGCTTCGATCGCAGAACAGTGGCGGAAGAGCCGGCGTCTTCTTGAGGCCTGCCTTGTCCACCCATTGCGACACAATCGCCTTCTTGAACAGCGCCAGCCCGCACTCGAGATCTTTGCGGTCGATGCAGGGCGTCCCTTTGGTGGGGGAGCTTCCGTCCGCATTGCAGAACAAGATCTGGCCCTTGAAGTAGTCGGCAATCGTCAGAGCAGACGTCGGATTGTCTCCCAATCGATCGAGCGCAGAGCTGATGGTCGATTCGAAACGCACCAGATTAGACACGAGCGCGGGAGCAGACGTGTCGTATGTCGCCATCATGGCGTCGAATGCTGTATCACTAGCAAAGGCCGACTTCATCGCTGCGCGGTTGCCAGACGTGCACGCTTGGGCGATATCGGCGTCAATTGTCGTGACGACCGAGCTGATTGTCGGAAAACCCACGGGCCCGGCGCTGGCCGCTGGAATCAGAGCTCCGGAATCGGCGATGATAGCGGGATCCTGCACCGACTGGTACACACGGAAACTCCCATCCAGTGTGATATCCGATGGCGTCAACCCCGAAAACGTCTCGCGATAGGTTCCTGAGAACGCACGGCTCGCGGAATCGAACGGCCCAATGAACTCAATCAATCGTCGGATCCTACGCCCGAACGGATTCTTCACCGTCAGGATAGCGTTGTTGCTGGCGCAAGCTCCCGCCTCTCCTGCGCAGTCGGAGGCGCCGTGCTCGATGACGCCGATGAGGCGCATGCGTGCAAGTTGCGGCGAGTAGATCCCCTCCACGGCAACTCGATTGGCGAGCTTGGTCGTTGCCGAAGGCTTGGTGAAGATGGTCGTGTCGTTGCCGTCTAGGTAACCAACGACCTTATATCCCGAGGTGACGTCCTGAAACTCGTCGTTTTCTGCAAGATGATTCTCGTCGAGCAAACTCTGCCACGTCAACTGTTCCGTCTTGCTCACACTGAGCTTGAAGTGCAAGTTGGCGTCGGCAATGACGTTCTTGGGCCCACCAATGTTGATTTCGACGGAACCGACGTAATCGCCACTGAGTGACGGTCGGTTATAACGAACCGTGGTCGAACTCTGGGTACCATTGTTGAAGAATGCGCGCAGCGTGGCCTCGTAGGTTCCCTCCGGAAGCTTCTCTGCGGCGGCAGCGTTGAGGCGAATCTGAACGCTGGGGTCGCCTTCTCCGTACACCGTCCCGAATGGGTTCTCGAGAGTGATGAACTCTTTGTCTGCGTCAACACGGCAATCGATCTGGACCTGGATGGGCTGCTTCGTCAGATTACCAACACACTCCGGACTCAATCGTCTTCCGTAGCTCAGCTCAAGCCGATATCCGAACACCACGTTGGGCTGACCAAACACTTGCTGGCCGGTCCTGGTATCCATGATGACGAGAGGGATCTCGCTCTGGTTGTTGATAGCGTCAAGCGAGACTGCCTTTTCGGAGAATAGGACGGAGTAGTCCTTGGGATTGAATACCTCCGCCGTCGCAGACTTCGGCTTTGGAACGCACTGATTCTTCGCGTCGCAGCTCCAACTCCCGTCGGGGCAGTCCAAGCTTCTTGAGCATTCAGCTCGGCACATGCCGAGTAGGCAGTACGCACCCACTGGGCAGTCGCCATCGACCGCACAAGTAGCACGACTGAGGTCAACGGCCTTGCACCTGCCGCGTCCATAGTCACAGACCTGGAGCCCGCCGGTGCACTTGCGCTCCATCGTGCTCGACAGGTTCGAGTTGCGAGCGACGATCATCCCGCATTCTCGTTCACAGCGATGTAGCTCAGTGTTGCAGAACAGTCCGTCACCACAAACGTCGTCCGTGTCGCAATAGACTTGTCCTGGCTTCGCGCAGGTCTTTGTCGAGGGGTTGCAGGGCGACTCACTAAGGAACGATTTGATGCACAGATCAACGTCGTAGATGTTGAAGCCGTTCTTGCCGTCCTGATCCAGGAATTGGCTAAATAGCTCCGTCAGGGTGCACGCATTGCCGTCCAGCGTCACCGGCAACCCTTCGACGAAGTGGTAGATGCAGCTGTCCAACAGGTTCAGGTCCATGTGGAAGCCGACGGACTGGCAGTAGTAGGCGCTGCCGCCGCTCGTTCCGCCTGTCAGTGTTCCCGGGACGCAAGCTTCGCCGAGCGAGCAACGGGTTTGACTCGGGTTGTTGTCCCCATCGGCACACGGGTACTGGCAGGTTCCCTCGACGCAAATCAATTGCTGCTGTTGGGTCTGATCTATCGGACAGTCTGCCGATTGCGCGCAGTCTATCCGGTAAGGACTGCACGTGTCGGCCAACGCAGGCGCGGGAAGCAGCGTGCTGAATGAGATTGTCGTCGCAAGGCCGACGCTCAGCCGCGAGATTCCGACTTTCTCTGCCAGTTGGCTCAAGTACTTTTTCATCACTCACATCCCGTGGCAATCGCAGTCAGCTCGACGTGAACGAGTTATATCGACAAGGGTTCCGAAACCTGCAACCCTTGTTGGGCTTCTTTCGGTGCGAAGATCGGTCGATCCGTCAGGATCTTGGCGGTCGCGGTAGCGCTTGTCCGCGTGAAGTTCAATCGCACGATGGATCCGCTTCCAAGGCCATTGGTGTTATCCGCGGAGTAAACGACGACTCTAGTGTGCGTCGCATCCTTCGCCTGCACGACTACTTGCTTACGTGCCGTGACGGCCGCCGCGCCAGGCTCACCAGAATCCAGGCTCAGGCTTTCTGAGTGCTCTATCACTAGTTCCGCCACGCGCGGGCTTTGCTGAGCATCGGTGCGACCGCTGTAGTTGACGACAAGGGACGCGCGCGTTGGCTCAGAACGCTCCACGGCCAGGGAGAGCGTCGCAGTTTGCGCTGTTTCGGTCGATCCGGAGTTGCTCTTGTCAACATTCTCCGGATTACTTTCGTGGCTTGATCCACAGCCTATCAAGACTGCAGCTATCAGAAACGCGAGCATTCGAGTCATGGTCTTCACAGCAGTGCCAGGGTCGAAAGGTTGCCCAATTGGACGGTTCAGCTTGGAAGGATGCAGGATGCACGACACGTGGCGTACGTGGCGCTAAGCGTCCAGGTGGTGTCGCTGTTCTGCACTAGACTGCAATTGGGTGCGGTCGTGCCGCTACTAGCGATGACTGTGGTCAACGAACATAATCCGTATGTCGCGATCTGGGTGGTCGCAGGCGTGGCACTAGCAGAGGTTGCCGCAAAACTCGTGGCCTTGTTGACGTGACGTGAGCGCAGTGAGTTGGAGGCAATGTTGCTCGAGCCGACTGCATTCGGCATGATCTGGGCTGAACCTACGGTGGCATCGGGCAGTAGTACCGAACCCCAGAAGTTCACGTCTGCTTCGAAGTCGACGGTGCGGGGCGATACCGTGGACGCATTCGTCTCCATCACACCGGGGATCTTGACGTAATTCGCATTGATACTCGACGCGGTGAGCGAAGGCGTCACGACAGCATCGGCGCGGAATTGGGCGGCAACATAGGTCGAATCGTAGAAGTTCGTGGGGACGTAGAAGTCCGCGGAGGCGGAGTTCACGTCGACTGCACCATCGACGGTGAATCCACTCGTGGCCCTCAGCAGTTGGCTCGCGGTAATCGTCGGGGCGCTCACCGATACGCTGCCGACAATGGTCGTTCCGGATACGCCCAGGTTTGACGGTAGGTTCACCGATCCGGTAAACACCACGGGACCAGTGAAGGTCGTCGTTCGGGTCGCAACCCCAGGCGTCACCGCTTCAACGGAAAAGGCATTCTCGACCGTAAACGCACCGGCAGTCACGGTCGTGGGCCCAATGAGCTTGGTCGCACCACTCAGATTCGTG
>JBLNFG010000958.1:0-5874 GCA_050263495.1 Myxococcales bacterium
ATAATTCTTTGCCACCAACGGCGATGATCGTTGAGCCGTGCAGGAGAGCTTGTGGTGGCGTGAATCCGGCTATCCCACAAACCGCCGCGGTTCTTTCCACTTGGAGACTTGTTCGGAGCAGGCTCTACCCGGATTCAAATTTCGCCTCTCAACGCTGCACCAGTCGCTAATCGCGGCTCGTTGAGGCCTCCGGCTGAGCCTCCAATTCCTGTGGCATTTCCGTAGCAGGAGTTTCAATGGGCCTAGGGTTCGGTGCTGGTGCGCGTTGTCGGTAGTAGCGCACGCGCTTGCTTTGTAGTGGCTGCCAGGTGGCTGGCGGCACCATCGGCGTTTGCGCAAGGATGCGGTTTGCGCTGGGCGTTGCCGTGCGAACGAACCCGATCTCACCTCGCGCAAGCGGAGCTCCCGAGTGTGACCCGATGACGAACCCGAGGGGCTGTTCATAGTAGGTTCGACTGGAACAATCGAGCTCATCCAACGCTCTTCTCAGCACCTCGAGGTCGCGCGCGCGATCTCCTCCGCCGTGCGTGATTTCGGCATAAACGAGCCATTCGCCGCGCGCAACGCCAGCGGCGGCCACGGCGCGTCCCGCGGCTGTTTCCGTCTTGCCAAACGCGATTGCGAGGGATTCGGTCGAAGGGGGTTCATCGGCGATGAGGAATCGACGTGAAGCAAAGTAGAGCCCTCTGCCTTTGGCACTACTGGGTCGACTGACATGCGCGATCACCTCGGACGGCGCGCAGTTCAAAGTGCAGCCCTCGAGCCATTTTGCGTCCAAAACGACGACCGCAACCTCGAGTTCCGGACGAGCCAGATCGGGTCGCGTTCTCCTGGTGGCAATCGCCGGAGGATAGCCGTGTTGTTCGTGCGCGGTCACCTGCCACGGTTCTTGCGTGGCATCGCCGCCGTTGGCGTTAGGTGCTGAGGGCGGCAGCACGTGTCGATAGGTGAGATAAAAGAAGTCACGCGAGTCAGTGCGAATGTAGCGCGGAAAATGCATCAAATGCATCGTCTTCAACATGCGCCGGCCGAGGAAGTCCCATTCCGAAGTACCCGGTACTGAGCCGCGTGCCTCCCAATTGCCTTCGAGTTTGTGATCGACCTCCGGGAGCGTGCCGCGCTTTTGAACCCGGTAAAACTCGAATCCCGTGTGGCCGGGATTCATGTCGAGGTGCACGCCGTATGCACAACGGGCGCTCAGCATCGCCTTCGCTAAGTGATCGGCGCTAATCGAGGACCCGTAGAAGTACGCGACGAAATTCTCTTGCGTGAGGCAAAGCCCCGTTCGGACCGTACGCGTCGCATCTTGCCAACCTGGCGGAACTCCGCCCCACCAAGTCCTTTGGTACGGATTAACGAGCCCATCGACAACCAGCGGCGTCAGGTTTTGGCGGAATCCGATCATCGTGGTCGGGATGGATTCGTCATCTGGCCAAGTGCCAAATCCAACGGATCCGTCCGCCATTTCCGCTATCGTCGCGGCGTAGGCTTTGGGTGGCAGATAAACAATCCGCTGCGCCATCATGCCGAACTCCCCGTGCGTCGCCTGGAATCCGCCATTGAACGCCGCCGCGAGCTGGCCAATCGTGTCATCGTCACGCGGCACCATGCCTGGGCCGGTTTCGCCAGTTGCGGTCTTGGGCTCGCGGGTGCCGGTCATCGTGTGCAGCTCGACCAGCCTCGGATCCCAAAGCACAGCGAATACCTGAGAGTCGGGGCGGCTCGGATCGGGACGGACGAAGGCGAACGCGAATGCCGAGGTGCTGCGCGCCGAAGACGTGGCGAAGGGATCTCCATCGAGCGGGCGGAACACGCCCTCTTGCGGCAGCGCCGGTGAGAGAATCGGCGTCATCGGCGAGGGGGGCCAACCTGTCTCTGGGTTCTGTGCGGATGACGGAGCATGGGATAGAAAATCGCCCACTTCGCGTGCCAGCTGCGCGGAGCCGTCGCTCGGTGCAACGCGCCGCTTCAACGCGTCGAGTCGGTCCATCGCGCCAAACGCGACGGCTTTGAGCCATTGCATGCGATCCGTGCCGAACCAAGGCAGCGCTCGAACGCGATCGACCGCCCAAGTGACGAGCTCGCCCGGGCCTCCCAACTCCGACGGTTCAGCGGTCAAGCCAATCACTTGCGAGTCCGAACCATCGCAGCGCAGCACTCCGCTTTTTCCTTGGGTTTGAACCCTCACTCCGTCGGCTTCGAACGCCAACACCACATCGGACCGCGGCGCGTCGAAACGGTACGCGCGTTCACACCACCCGCTCAACTGTCCGGTTTCCTGCAAGAACGTTAGTCGCGTCTGCCAACGTTCGAGGATCGTCCAGTCCGAAGGCAAGCTCCTGCCCTTGAGCTCGACGATTTTGACTGCCGAGGTCTCGCGGCCGTCAGACACCGCCCAGGCGATCCGCGCGCCTGACGTGACGAGCGCCGACTCCGCGACTGCGGAGCTGTCCGAGAGGTTGTACAGGTTTGAAAGTCGTATGAATCGCCCTTCCGGCGAGAGCCGCGCCTCGCCGAGCCAGACGTCGCTTGGCTCATCCTTTCGGTGTGCGAGCGCTGCGAATCGGTGGGTGCTGCCAATCGCAGCGCGTGCGGCATTGGGCGGCTCGAGCCAGTGGATATCGTCGGCTTTGCCGTCCAAGCCCCGCGCAGCAAGCGCGGCAGTCGCAGCCACGCTCGGGTTCATGTGTTTACAGAATGTCGAGTGTCCGTCTCCTGAAACCGGCATCAACGCGCGGACGCATCCGACGATGAAAAGCGCCAACGCTGGTCGAACGAGGACTTTGGCGGCCGCAAGACGCCGGCGCGGCGGGCTGAGGTGCGGAGCGTCACTGGCCATGCCGGCGCGGAACTACCACTCGGTCCGCGTGCCCACCAGCATTCGAATGGGGGTGGACGTGCGCCAACTGAGTAGACGAAGTACGCTTCCCATCCGTGATGTCCCGTCAACCCACTTGGCGCTCGCTCTTCGTGTTGTTCGGTTTTCCGGACGGAACGCTCTTTGCTAGCAGCGGCGGTGTGGCAAGACTTAGGGCGGCTTTCATGGAAACGGATTGCGTAGGCAACGGACGCTCTGACCATCAGCGCGAGCGGAGTGGGGGCGAGAAGCGCGGTAGGCGGCACGCCAGCGTAGGGCGTCGATGCTTGCTGGCCGCGTGCGCGGCGCTCCTGATGGGCTGTCTGTCACCCACGCTTCCCATGCCCCCGCCAGCAAAGCCAGATATTGAAGGGCCTGACGAGCGGGGGATCTTTGTGCTTTCTGGTCACGTACTGCCGGAAAGCCACGTCTACGCGGACAACGAGAACACCGGATTCAGTTACGGGCAAATCGCGGACGCCGTGACGGGCGCCTATCGATTCCCGATTCTGGCGAGCGTCGGCGACAGTATTTCGATGTTCTATCGGCTCAACGGCGAGGCGAGCACCACGCTACGGTTCACCATTCGTGCGGGCACGAGTCCGCTTGGGGAAGCAGGTGCGGGCGCCGGAGGAATGCCTGGGCAGGCTGGCTTCGCGGGTGTTTCGGGGGGCTCGGACGTCTCGAGGGATCCGGGTTTCAACGGTGGTGGTGCGTCGTCGATTCCGGCAGCGAGCAATCAAGCGGGAACGGGTGCCGTTGCTGGTCAAACCCGGTAAGAGAGTGTCCCTACGGCTGCTCGCAACGAATAGAAATCCAAGAACGCTCCGATCTCTCAGTGACTTTTTGGGCTATGGCGCACCGGGCACGCTCGGATCTCAACGAGCCATTGGGCAGCGTTGAATCCATTTCTCCCCACTCGCGGCGGCGTCTTGGTGTGGCTGCTGGGAGCCGCGCAACTTCGAAGCGAGTGCTAGGTGCCGAGTTCTTTGGGAATCGCCCAAACCCAGCCGTGTCGCGCGTTGCCTGTACCAACTCGATTCAGAGCATATTTCGGGGCACTAGACGACGCGCAATCGTCGAGGTTGCTGCGCGGACGGTCGTTTGGTTGCCGATGGAGCCGAGCGCCGTGGCAATGCCGCCGTTGGTTCCTCGGCAGATTGCGCAGGGCTCGGCTGTTCCGGCACTTCCGCCATCAGATCGTAATCGGTGCATGAAACCACTTTGGCCCGCACGATCTTTCCTGCGGGCCCCACATCGCCCGATAGATAAACCGTGCCGTCGATTTCCGGCGCTTGGCCACTGTGGCGCCCGACCATGACCAGCTCGCTTTCCTCGCTGGCCCCTTCGACGAGTACGTCGAGTTCGCGGCCCACTAGCTGCCGATTCTTCTTCTTGCTGATGCGTTTTTGTAGGCTCATCAGCTGCCGCGCTCGGGCCTCCGCCGTGCGCACCGGGACTTTCTCGTCTTGGGCATAACTTGCAGCGGTGGCTTCGTCCGAGTACCTGAACACGCCGAGCCGATCGAATTCAGCCCAAGTTACGAACTGCTTCAACTCTTCGAATTCTTGGCTGCCTTCGCCGGGATGTCCCACGATGAACGCGGTTCGAAACACTAAGTTCTCGACGCGTTTGCGCAACTGTTCGATCAGGGAATAGAGCCTCTTGCCGCCGTGTCCGCGCTTCATACGACGCAGCATCTTGTCCGAGACATGCTGCAGTGGCATGTCGACGTAAGGCAGTACACGCGGGTGCCCTGTCAAGAGGTCGACCAATTCGTCAGTGAGCGTCTCCGGGTAAAGATAGTGCAGACGTACCCATTGAATTCCTGGGACGTCCGCAATCCGAGCTACGACGTCTGCTAGTTTGGTCTTTTCGTCGCGGTCACGACCATACGCGATCGTATCTTGCGAGATGAGATTTACCTCGAGCACGCCCTGAGACACGAGGTGTTCCACTTCGGTAACGATGTCATCCCCGGGGCGGGAACGTTGCTTTCCACGGAGTTGCGGGATCACACAAAACGCGCAGCTACGGTTACAGCCTTCCGCCAGCTTCACGTAGGCACTCGCGCCGCGCGTGCTTAGCGTCCGCGGATCACTCGCGCGAATGACCCAATCACTCGGATTGCCCACGGACAAGCGCGGGGCCTCGCCTTTGAGTACCTGTCCCAGCCTCAGCATGTCGCTCGAACCAAGCAGGTAGTCCACTTCGGGAAGCTCGCGCGCCAGCTCTTCGGGATGGTGTTGAGACAAGCAACCGGTCACGACGAGCGTCTGACAGGCGCCGGACTCCTTGTGCTGAGCGAGTTCGAGAATGGTGTCGACGCTCTCCTTCTTGGCCGAGTCAATGAAGCCGCAAGTGTTGACCACGATGACTTCGGCTTCCGCTGGATCGGGGACATGGCGAAAGCCAGCTCCAAGGGCGACGCCCAGCATCACCTCGCTGTCCACGCGGTTCTTCGGACAACCTAAACTAACCAGATGAATCGTGCGTTCGGGCATGACTGGGGGCCGTCTCATCCTTGCGTACCCCGCCGCGAACCAGAGATCCTCTCAGGATGAGTGTCGGTCCGTGAGCAAGGGCTGTTTGTGGCTTTCGTCCGCGCGGGGTGCCAAATTCCCGAACGAAGGTCAGCTCGGCTTGCGCGCGTTCGCGAAGCAATTGGGTGCTGGGCGACTGCCCAAAGAAACGTGGCTAGTAGCGTGGTTTGGCCGCGTAACGGCGGGTCCGAGACCCATCGATTCGATAGCATCGCACTACTAGTGCCGCTCGCCGGAAAAAGTGCTGGTAGTCATTCTAGCTCCACGGCGGCACTAGGCGACCGCGGAGCGGGCGCGGGGTCCTGGGCATAAAACCCCGAGAAAACAAGGAGGGCCGCGGCTGCGCAGCAGCCCCGCGAAGCGCCGCCGAAAGTCCGTCCAGAGGTAGGGCCCGCAGTTACTGTGACCCCGACGGCGGAACTAGGCGGGCGCGCCACGACCCGCGGGGTCCGGGGTGATACCCCCTAGAACAAT
>JBLNFG010000959.1:0-5070 GCA_050263495.1 Myxococcales bacterium
AAGTTCTCGATTTTCATTCCGTCACTATCCGCATGGCTGTCACTCCTTTGATCACACGTCGTGTTGGAGTTCGGATTCGAGATTGATTAGTGTTGACCGTGCTTTCTTTGTGGACTATACGCGGCATAGTCGGAGCGATTGGATTGGACGTTAATGTTGGTGGCATGAGCTCACGCTGGTGAGGTCTGCTGCGTTTCGGGAGATTGCTATGTTGCGGGATCTCGTGGGCGAAGGTGTGTCCGCTTGGCGCCGTTCTCTGGCCTGTTCTTGCCTACTTATTGCGATCGGATGTAATTCGGATCGTGACTCCACCCATGGTTCCGCGCCGCGCCAAACCCCCGGAACAAACCTGGGAACGGCCGGTGCACCCGCTTGCACACCTGTCTGTACTGACCAATGCGGTATCGACAATGGCTGCGGTAGCCCATGCCAATGCAAGCCGGGTGACTCTTGCACCAACCATCAGTGCGTCGCCAATGCAGCGTGCGCGTCGTGCAAGGCAAACGAAACATGTGTCGATGGAGGTTGCGTCTGCAACCCGCAATGCGCGAACAGTAGCAGCGGACCCGACGGATGCGGCGGGACATGCCCTTGCCTCGACGCGGGAGTCCCGAATGCGGACGGAAGTCTCGTGGAGGCGTCGCAGTGCAACAGCACGTGCGAGAGCGCCGCTTGGGTTTGTGGCAACCTGTGCGGCAAGGAGTGCGGCACTTGCCCGAGTGGACAATCGTGCGCCTCTGGAAAGTGCCTTTGTCAGCCCAAATGCGAAGCGTCGAGTTGCCGTGATGGTTGTGGAGGCACTTGCCCCTGTGCCGACGGCAAATCCTGCAACGCCGAAGGCGCGTGCGTAGAAGTCGGACAATGCACTGATACCTGTGAATCCACCGGGACGGTGTGCGGTCAAGTCTGCGGCAAGGACTGCGGGTCGTGTGGGAACGGTCAGTCCTGTGTGGAAGGGCACTGCCTGGACGCGAAGAACTGCGAAGACTGCAACCTGAAGCTGCAGGTCGTGGATAAGAAGAACTCGGACGGAAGACTCACCGAGGTCACGCTGCTGATCGACTACGCGCCTAAGCAGGATGAAGCCAAGCCGCGCATTTTGGATTTGCGGCTTAGGTCGAACAAGAAGGTATCGGTCCGCTCCGCTGAGGCCGGGCCCGCTTTGACCAACGCCAAGAAAAACCTCTACGTCGACGAGCTCACCGGCAGTCCGTGGCGTCAGCGCCCAGACGGATCGATCCAGTTTCTGGCGTTTGGTGCCGCAAGTTCCAAGACCATCGAGAGCGGGCAAGTGCTCAAAGTAGTGCTCAGCACGAGCGAAACCGGACCGATCCAATTCTGGATCGTACGCAGGGCACAATCCTTTGCACCGCTTGCCGCGGATCAGGCGCTGCAAGCTTCCAGCTATGACACTCCGGCTGTGGTGAATCCATGAATTGGCGTTTCTCTCTCGGCATCTTGGGATCTCTGGGTACCCTCGCCGCCCACTCGTTTGCAGCCGCATTGACCACTGATCAACTGAATGCGTTACAGCAGCGCATTAGTTGTCAGGACGCGTGCGAGCACGGACGCATCGCCCTTCTGGCCCAGTGCATCCAAGCCTGTCCACCCGTCGTGCCCTCCTGGGACAAGAACGGTGACGGAGTCATCGATCTGGACGACGAACGACTTGCTTGGAGAGAGTATTACGACGAAGGAACGGGCGATTACGTCTGCTACGAGAACAACATCGTTCGGCACATCGAGGAATGCGAAGTATGCACTGCGTCGCATTCGGCCGAGGATTGTTCGGACGCTGACGGCGACGGTATTCCCGCCTGGATTGAACGGGCAATCAATACCTCGCCGCAGATAGCGAACACCGCGTGCGACGGGAGCGAAGATTGCCTCAACGCTACGTTTAGTCAGGAATGCCGATACTATCCTCAAGCCAATCGTTCGCTATGCGCTCCGCGCACATGCGCCACGAATGGAAGTTGCACGGCCTTCCATCTAGAGCTGGTGGAAAAGAATGATGCAGAGGTCGTCGTTCGAGTCGTCTACGACTTTCTACCAGTCGATCCAACCGTTCTTGATCTGAAGATCACGTTTAGCGGCACGGCACTCACGTTGACTGATGCACGTCCACTCGACGCCGCGATCAATGCAGGTAAGACGGTTGAGGTCCGACAACCCTCAACCGGCACTGCACGCCTAGTGCTCGTTGGCGCGGATTCCAGCCTGCCATTGCAGGCGGGGCCAATCGCCGAATTGATATTTCGTAGAACGTCTGCCGCAGCCAACGCCACCATCGCATTCTCGAAGGACGACAATGCGCAAATGATGGCCGTCGCACCCGATCCTGGCGCGGCAAAGGATGCACTGAAAGTCGACGCGTTGTGGGGAAACGCGGTTGACGCGTCGTTAGGCCGCCAGCGTCTGCTTCTACACTACTCGTTCGATGACAGCGCTCATCCGCTGGTCCAAAACAGCGCGCAGTCTGGGCCAGAGCTCTGCGGCCTGCTTGCCTCTTGCTCGGTGCTCCCAGATGGAGACGGCGATCGAACGAAGCTAACGACCCAGCTGAATGCGTTGCAGCGCGGCGTGGTGGATGGCACCTCATTCAAGTCGGGAGTCACCGGTCCCGCTTTGACAATGGACGGCCGCTCTGATCACCTCGAGTTGCCGATCACCGTCAACGAGCCCGCGTCGAATGGCGCTCCTTATAGCCCCACAGATCAGAGTTTCTCGCTTGCCACTTGGTTGCTGCACGACGGCAACGCGACTGGGGCAGCGGAGGTCATCTTCAGCCACGCCAACGGTAGTAGCGAATCCACGCAGTTTGGTTTGGCTGCGATCCCGAGCCAGATCGAAGGACACTTCGACTTGGCGTTCTTCCAAGGCGACATTGGCAGTAGCGGCGTTGACTTTCGAATTGTGGGTTCAGCACTCCCCGATCGGAAGTGGACGCACGTAGCGCTCAACCTTGATGCGAGCGCATCGACCGCGTCGGTCTTCGTCGATGGCAAAGCGGCAGAGACTGGCATTGTGTTGAACGCGGGTTCCGCCGCCGCATGCCCGAGCCTCAACCCCAGTGGGACCAGAGGACTCGGAATCAAAAAGATAGGACAAAGTGCCGATTTTGCAGGGAAGACCCCTCAGGTTCTGAGCTTTGCCGTCAGCCGGAACAATCTGTACGGCATCGAACAGATGGACCAGAACGGCGCTCGCCAGCGCTCCTTGATCCGTCTCCCGGACGCGAGCGCGCTGGATCCTGATTACAGCCCAGTCTCGGACAAGTTGGTGTATGCCTCGACGGCTGAAGGCAGTACCGAGATCTGGATTGCCGATCGCGACGGAAGCAACCCCCAACAGATTACCCAGGGCTTTGGCAATACGGAGCAGGGAGTCTTCGCGCGTCGTCCCAAATGGGCACCCGACGGATCGGGCATCCTGTTCGAATCGAATGCATTCGATATCGATGCGAATGACAACGCCTGGGCGCACGCGTACCACGTCTACTTCATCGCATTCGACGCAAAAAACGCCAAGGTTGTCATCCCTCAGGCGAACAGCGCGGACCCTCCGCTGACGTTGTTGGACTACGGCGCCGCGGTCAAGAACGCCACGATTGGCTACTATCGGGCTTCGGTCGGTTACGACAACCACAGCAACGTGCAGTGGTTACGAGGCGGTTACTCGGTGGGTTCACACCGCTTCCTCGGCGACTTCCTCGTCACGACGAGCGACAAGAACTTCGACCACAACGTGGTCACTCGCTACTCGGTCGAGGTGGACTCTGCGTCCGCGCCCCGCGTCATTGCGAACAGCACCGTGTCTACGGCGACTCCGCTAGCACCGTTCGGTGGGGTACCGACGGATCGATCCACCGTGCTACTGGCGGCGAAGCGGATTGCTCCAGTGGCCCAACCCAGTTTGGAGCGACGTCTGCTTTCCGAGCAGCATGCGACGTACGAACCCGCGACAGACTTCGAGCTGAGTCTCACGACGGGTGGAGCCGCCACCTGCCCGAACGGCACGGCGCCATTCACGGCCACGATCTACTACACTCCAACCCCCAATGCGGATCCGTACTGCTGGGACGTCGATGGCGACTTCGAAGGTGACGCGACCACTGAAGACGTCAATGGCGACGGTGCTTTCAATTCGGACGACTGCGCTGCGTACGAAGTGCGTAGCTTGCTCCTGAACGTCAGCTCAACCGGGACCTCGATTGCGTACAAGGATCAGAAGGTTCAGGCCGAAGCCGGTGCATGGCTCGGCCCCAACGGCAAGGTGCTCAGTGTCCGCCCGACATTCAGCGCGACGCGCAACGACGTCTCCATCAACGTCAGCAGTCCGATCAACTCCACGCCAATTCCCGCAGGAACCCCCTTGGCTTCAATCGCGCTATGCGGTGATACCAACGGGCTTTCGCTCCAGACCAGACACGTCTCCCAAAAGCTATTCGTCCAGTCTGTGGTCAACGACGGGCTCGCCTATCCCGAGCCATTTGTTTTGGACGGCGCGGTCTCTGAAGTGCTCGCAGCGGCGTTCTCACCGTCGACGGATCAGTTAACCCTGTCCGTGATTCGTAACGCTCGTCCCGAGTTGATTCGCACCGATCTGGCTGGAACGAACGGTTCCGTCACTTTGTCGTCCGAACCAGCAAGGGTCGAAGGTTTGAGCTGGTCGGAGCAAGATAACTATTTCCCGTGCAACTGGCTGGGCGCAATCCGCAACCCGAGTAACGGCAGCTACGTCTATCCGTTCAAAGGCGCCATCGACGAGCTCAAGTACTTCAACTACATTCGCTCGGTCGACGCAATCAAGTCGGAGGCAACGCGAGGAGCCGAGTGGCTAGACAAATCGGGACTTGACGCGGGCGGGCTCACCACACAGCTGCCATGTGAGTCGAACGCAGAGTGCCCCACTTACCACCTCTGCCTGCCGGCGAGCGACGGAACTGCCAACGTCTGTAGAATCAAGCCATGTACACCGGGTGTCGCGAATACCTGTGGCGAAGGGCAAGGCCAGTGCCGACCCGTGCCAGCGTCCCTCGCAAATGCCGGAACCAACGCTTGTGTGGTG
>JBLNFG010000960.1:0-4937 GCA_050263495.1 Myxococcales bacterium
TCAAGGACGAGGAGCACGATGGGTCCGACCGCGTCATGACGCCTCGCCTGTGCGAGCTGCTCAGGCGCCTAGCACGCGCCGTTGAACATGACTGGCCTGGGACCTCTCTCCGAATTACGGAAGCGTGGGACGGAGAAGGTGAGCACGGTCGCGCCAGCCTGCATTACGAAGGTCGCGCCGCTGACCTGACAACGTCCGACTTTGATCCGTCGCGATTGGGCAGATTGAGCCGCTTGGCGGTAGATGCCGGTCTAGACTGGGTTTACTTCGAAGACAGGACCCACGTTCACGTGTCAGTGAAGAAGTAGGGTTTGATCGGCCTCAGCCAGACCGGTCATGGCTGCGTCGCTTGTGCGGCTCTCTTGCGCAGGAGCTGTCAATTCACGAGAGCGCGCCAGAGTTCGTCGTAGCCTTGCGTTCGCGGAAACTGAGGAAACTCCGCTGCAACGTTGTCTGGGCAGCGAAACAGCACGCCGCGATCTGCAGCAGAAAGCATGGTCGTGTCGTTATAGCTATCGCCAGCCGCGTGAACCGTGTAGCCGAGCTCGCGGAAGTGCCGCACTGCTTGGCGCTTGCTGTCTGGCAGCCTAAGCCGGTAGTTGACGACTCGATCCGCGTCGTCGATCACGAGCTCATGGCAAAAAATGGTTGGAAAGCCCAATTGCCGCATCAGCGGTTTGGCAAACTGAAGAAACGTGTCGCTCAGAATCACGACCTGCTCTTGCTCACGTAACGCATCAAGAAACGCTTTCGCGCCATCCAATGGGCGCAACGTTCCAATGACGTCCTGAATGGACTTCAGCGTGAGATTGTGTTGGGCAAGGATCGCAAGCCGGCCTTGCATGAGCTTGTCGTAGTCGGGCTCGTCCCGAGTGGTCCGCCGCAGCTCTGGTATTCCTGTTGCTTCCGCAAACGCAATCCAGACTTCCGGTACAAGTACGCCTTCGAGATCAAGACAGATGATGCGGGGCACGGCAGCTACCTCCAGGGGCTAGGAGCGGCCAACCCTTGCCACGGGGAATGCAGTGCGTCGAGCCCCAAACGGCGCCACGCGCTCATTTGAAACCGTTGAGATGGACCACGTACCATTCGCCCCGCCAGGAAATCATCGACGTGAGTTCCAATTTGCGTTCCTGGCCGCGTGGGAGTCCTACCCTGAGCCGAGTCCTTAGAACGCGGTAGTAGCCGAGCTTGTTACCTTCCGTGCCCGGCTTCATCCAGCGCGGTTCAGCCGGCGTTGCTTCGACACCCAGCAATTTCGAACCCGCGACGTCGGGGCCTAACTGCCGGTGATACTCGTGAATGTTGCGAGCAAATGCAGCAAGCAGGCGATATCTCCAGTCACGCTCGGGCTGGCTGATCGCTTTCACCTGTTCGTAAGCCACCAGCGGGAAGAAGGCAGGCGTGGCAAGTTCTGGCGAGTTCTTCTGGATCGCTAGAAACAAGACTTCAATTCTGCGCTTGAATGACGGAGACTCTAGGCTGGGGAGCTCCTCCGTTTGAGCCAAGGGCTGCCCCTGTTCATCAATGAGGGAGGGAACCGCTGCAGCTTCCGCCGTCGTGGCTTCGCTAGGTGTCTCTGTGCGCAATACGGCGCTCTCCGGAACGTCAGACCCCGGCGCGTTCGACGCCAAACCCTTTGGAGATGCTTGCACTGGCGAGTCCGCAGCACCAGACGTGGCTCGCGTACGCGGTGTTGCTGTCCCACCGATTCCTTCGGTGTGCGATGGCGGATCTGCGGCCTGTTTGGAATGGTTGCTGCACGCAAGTCCCGCACAAGCCCACCCAAGACAGATAGTTATCGCGAGTCGCTCTCGTAACACGCCGGCACCATAGGAGGCGACCGACGACACGTAAAGTGTAGATAGCCACATGACGATAGGTCAATCGCTCGCATTCAGACTCGGAACGCTCGGCCGACTTGGCTCTTCTGCCTGAAGAATGCTGGCAAACCAACCGTAGATTGAAATTGTCGCTCAATGCGCCCTAGTAACAAGCCCAATGCCGAGGGGAGTCGGACCAGGCAGCATGCAGCCCTGCTGTTGGCGGCCATCCTCGCCGCTTCGTTCGCGACCGGCGTAATCTGGGGCGGGTCTCGCCTCGACACTGTGACCAGGCGGCACGCGACTCAGCACCTTGATGGTGTGGCGCGTTTGACGCGCGTAAGCCTGGAAGCATGGTTCGAGAACAAGGTCGCAGAGGCTGAAACAATCGCAGATTCCCCAGTCGTGCATGCGCTCTTGACTGAGTTGAGTTCGACCCGTGCCGCGGACCTTGCGCAGGGGACTCTTCCCGCGCAAATGCATTTCGACGACCACGTCAGGCCGATTCTGCAACGACGCGGCTACTTGGATTGCCTTTTGATCGGACCCGACGGCACGGTTCTCGCCAGTTTGCAGGCAGGTCGAGCGGGGGCGCCCATGCCTGGCGCCGAAGTGGTGCGAGAGCGCTTTGCCGAAGCCGCATCCGGGCGCGTGCAGTTTATTCCGCCCATCCCCGTTGAAAGTGGGAATCGCCACGCGCTTGGGATTTCGGTGCCAATCCATTCGGCGGCTGACACGATCACCGGCCTTTTCGTGCTTCAAATCGACGTGCGAGCGCAATTTACTCGATTGACGCACGCTGGTCGTTTTGGAAATACGGTGGAAGTCTATGCCTTCGACCAACAGGGGCGCTTGCTGACGGACACGCGTTTCGATGCCGCCTTGCGCCAGGCTGGATTGATCGACAAGCAGGCTCAAAGTAGCGCATTTCTAACACTGCGAGACCCTGGACTCGACTTGCTCAAGAAGCCGGCTGTGATCAAGGGCGTCGTAGCTTGGCCGCTGACCACGATGGCGGACCAGGCGATTCGGAAGGGTGATGGCCATGAGAGCCTCGGGTACCGCAACTTCCTCGGGCAAAGCGTTGTGGGGTCGTGGACGTACAGTCGGCAACTCGGAATCGGCGTTGGTGCAGAGATGGGTGAAGCCGAAGCGTTATCTGGATACCGCTCGCTGAAGTCGTGGCTGCTTGCTGCTTCGGGACTTGCGGGGATCCTAGGTCTCTCGCTTGCATGCGGGATCTGGATGCACCGCAAGCGCTTGCGACAAGTCATGGCTGACGCAGACGCTAAGCTCGAAGAACGTGTTGCAGAGCGCACCCGAGAGTTGGCCAATGCAAACGGGCGACTGGCGCTCGAGGTAAACGAGCGACGATCTAGCGAATCACGGCTTCGCGCTATGCAGGTGATGCTAGAAGAGACCACTGAGAAGTATGCGCGTCTCTCTCAGATCGATCCCTTGACGGAACTCGCTAACCGACGTCGCTTCGACGAGTTCCTTGAGCGCGAATGGCGGCGATGCATTCGGAATCAAACGCAGATGTCGCTACTTGTGCTCGATTTCGACTACTTCAAGCTGTTCAATGACACGTATGGCCACACGGCGGGCGACGAGTGCTTGCGGTCGATTGCGGAAGTTCTGTCGGCCGCAGCGCGGCGCCCGGGTGATCTCGCGGCGCGAATTGGCGGCGAGGAGTTTGCGGTAGTCCTCTGCGACACGGGAAGCGAGGGCGCGCTGCGCGTTGCGCGGCAGGTGCAAGCGTGGATCGAGGACCTCGCGATTGAACACGACACGACTCAAGTAGCCGGTGTCGAAAACGTTACGGTCAGCATCGGGATTGCTAGCGTACAACCTGAGCTCACGAGCAATCCTTCGGTGCTCGTGTACCATGCGGATGAAGCGCTCTACACTGCAAAACAGGACGGTCGAAACTGCATACGCGTGTACGAAGCTGCGGTGGATGAAGGAATCGATCACGACGAGACGTTTACTCGTTCCAAGAGCCTTCGTGCGCACGAGCTCATGCGACGTACCCAGCGCTAGCCGGGTTAGCTACGTAACCGAGCAGCTGGGCCGCCAAAGGGCGTATGCACGCCCCGAGCTCCGGTGCTAGGTGAAATGCAGTTCAATGCCCGTCGAATGCCTGTTCGAAGACGATGAGCTGTTCGTTTTGAACAAGCCGTCGGGAATGCCGGTCCACCGTGGTTGGGCCAATGACGAAGTGGCCTTGGTTGATTTCGCGCGGAGCAGAACTGAAGCAAGGTCAGCCCACCCGATTCAGCGACTGGATCGGGGCGCAAGCGGTGCCGTGCTATTCGCCAAGAATGTGCAATCGGCGCAGGCGCTCTCGTCCTCATTGCAGCACGGGCTATGTCAGAAAGCCTACTTGGCGCTGGTCCGGGGCGAGGTACAAGGAGCGCTCGACATCGACCATGCCATCCCTCGCCGGGAGGATGGACCTCGAGTTGATGCCCGAACTTTGGTTTATCCCATCGCAATTACCGCAACCGAGCCGCGCTCGGTTTCCTTGGTGATGGCCGTTCCTTTAACGGGCCGGCTGCACCAGATTCGGCGGCACTTGAAGCACGCTAACCACCCCCTGATTGGCGACGTGCGTTACGGTCGCGGTGAGCTCAATCGCGTGTTTCGCGAACGCCACCAGCTGCAACGGCTCGCGCTGCACGCCTACGCTTGGTCGGTCACGCGCCACGACTGCACAGTATCGGGCGTCGTGGCGGTGCCGCCCGACTTTAGCGATTCGCTGCGAGCCATCGGGTTCAACAATTTGCGAGACGGGTTACTCGATGGAGCTCTGTTGCCTGCACTCGCCCGCATCACGGCGGGAAAACGTCTGGGACAACCGACCTCCGATTGATCGCGGCTCCACCTTCATCATGAACTGCCGGAGAGCTCACCATGCCGGTGTTGGCTGCCCCGTTGTAGAGAAATAGGCTGTCGGCACGTGACGTGCCGAGTTCGCCGTTCCTGTCCCTCATCAACCGCGGGTCGTCACCCTGCGTGCAATGGGAAAGTATTGGTCCGCCCTGCGCAAGGACACCCCCCTTAGCCGATGATACGAGAATGAAGGCGGCCGCAAGACACTCCCTTGAACAC
>JBLNFG010000961.1:0-6813 GCA_050263495.1 Myxococcales bacterium
GTTGCGTTGCTCTTTTCCGTCAAGGGTGAACCGAGTTCGTTCGCGTCGCGACTTCTTGGGATCGAGGTCAGTTCCGCGAGCGAATTCTGCCGAGCGCGAGACGTCCCTGGGCAGGTGGCCGTCGGGCCCGAAGAGAAGGGTGAGCCACGCCTTGGAAGCATCTACACCACTCATTCGTAGACGTTCGTGTACCCTTCGGATGGACCGTTCGAGTTCCGATTTGCCGATCCTCCGATTCGCCGTCACGAAAGATTCTCAATGAAAAACCTCGTCGTCCTCGCCGTCCTAGTTGCATTCGCCGGGGCCCCCATCATGGAAAGCGTGGCATTGGCGGCCCCTCCCGCGCCTTCCTCGGCTCCCGCTAAACCCAAGCCGCCGTCCGATTCCGCGAAGCCAGCGCCCGGCAAGGATGGGAAGCAAAAGGATCCGAACAAGAAGAAGAAGAACAAGAAGCCGAAGGATCCGAACAAGAAGAAGAACAAGAAGAAGAAGAAGGACAAGCCGGCCGCATAGGGTCGAGCCGCCGAGTGGAGTCGAGCCGCCGAGCGGACCCAACATCGAGAGCTCCAAACAGTCGTGCTTGTGGCGCTCTATGCCAATCCGCCGTCGTCACCCGACGTTGCGGATGACCAGGCAGGCAGATGCGTCGCCATTTGGGAGAGCGCTTGTTCGATGCGGCGTTGCGACTCAGGATCGGGCGGTAGTACGCGCGCGCGACTCAGGGCGTAACGAACGAGGCCTGCCTCGAGCGGCGAGAGCGACACTGCCCGAACGAAGTTCAATTCCGGCAACTCGTACCGGAGCAACACGCGATCGTCCCAGAGCACCTGTTCTCCCACGATTCGGCCGCGATGCCCGCCGTGCCCCACCAGCTGACGAATCACTCCACGGATCAATGCTGCCCGGCGGCGCACGTGTTGGGCTGGTTCGTCACTGAATAGATCGAAGAACCGATTGCGCGCATAGAGTCGCGGCGCAAGAACCAAGACACAGAGCAGGGCATCAAGAGGGATGGGCGTGGACGTGTGCCTAGGCTATCGGTGGAAGGGCATTGAGATCAAGTGAGTCCACGCCGACTCAGGGTCCAAGGTGATTACCCATCGTGGGTCGGATTGCGGCTATGTAATGATCGCGTGTGAGTCGCTGCCGACTCATGGGTCCTCGATGCGATCGAGCAAAGAAGCGTTTTCACCGCAGGGACATGCGTATCACGCTTGGTTCAGAGTGCGTTCCAACAGTGAGCGTGCACTGTCGGACAATATTGCTCGGTCGCCTTTCACGGACCTGATCCGTTACTGGATCGCGGTCGTCACATCCCGCGAGGCGGCGGGGCGAAGCGCCGCTAATCCCTGTTCGCCTGCTCGAGCAATTGTGCTTGATGCCACGCGATCAGAGGATCGACCACGGCCTCGAGCCCGCCCTCCATGATGCGGTCAAGTTCGTACAACGTGAGTCCGATGCGGTGATCGGTCAATCGGTTCTGGGGGAAATTGTAGGTCCGCACCTTCTCGGAGCGTTCCCCACCACCTACCATGGTCCGTCGCTCGTCACGTACGCTGTCGGCTTGACGCTGCAGCTCCAGATCGAGCAGACGTGAGCGCAGCACCTTGAGCGCGCGACTCTTGTTCTTGAGCTGGCTCCGCTCGTCTTGGCACTTCACGATCATTCCCGTGGGAATGTGCGTGATCTGCACCGCACTGTTAGTCGTGTTTACACCCTGTCCGCCAGGTCCCCCGGCGGCCGCGATATCAATCTTGAGATCCTTCTCGTCAATGAACACGTCGACGTCATCCGCCTCGGGCAACACGGCAACCGTCGCGGTCGACGTATGAATGCGGCCCTGAGCCTCAGTCGCGGGGACGCGCTGTACACGATGCACCCCAGCCTCGTGCTTGAGTACCGAGTACACCCGATCTCCCGTGATGAGCACGATCGCTTCCTTGAGCCCCCCTGCCGCTGCCTGGCTCATGCTCATGGTCTCGACGCGCCAACCCCGACGCTCGGCGAAGCGCATGTACATGCGTAGGAGATCGGCGGCAAACAGGGCCGCCTCTTCGCCGCCCGTGCCGCCGCGGATCTCGAGCACCGTGTTCTTATCGTCATTAGGATCTTGCGGCAGGAGCAGGATCCGGATCTTTTGGCTTAGCTCTTCGAGCTCCCGCTCCAAAGCGGGCAATTCCTCGCGTGCCAGTGCGCCGAGTTCGGGATCGTCGAGTAACGCACGATTGTCTTCGATTTGCGCGGTCAGGCTCTCGTAGCGTCCGTATGCCGCAACCACGGGCTCGATACTGCTGCGTTCGCGCCCCAGTTCACGCAGACGTTTGGCGTCACTCGTGACCTTGGGATCGCACAGCAACGACTCGATCTCTGCGAGCCGCCGCACCAACATGCGGAGCTTCTCTACGGGTATCATCGAATCTTGGCCCTCTGCTTCGTCGAGCGGCGGAGCGTACGGCGAACCGCTCCTCTAGCCCAAGTCTATTGCGCTTGGTCACTGCGAATCGCCGCGATGAGGATCGCCCCAAAGAGACAACGCGCCCGTCAGGACATCCAGGAATTGGCTCCGACGTGCGCGCTTACTCAGTGAAACAGTTGGGGCTGACGCTCTCTGCCCGACCGCGTCGGGGTAGCCTGTGGCCTGTGCGTTTCGTTGCGCCGTGCTGCGACTGTCACGCCGCGCACAATCCGACTTCGACTCGCCGAACAGTACCCTACGCTTGCTTCGGCACCGTGTTGCCGTACTTGCGACGGAAGCGGTCAATGCGGCCAGCTGTGTCGACCAGGCGCTGCTTGCCGGTGTAGAACGGATGACACTGGCTGCAGATATCGACCGACAACTCATTGCGAGTCGACCGCGTCTGGAACGAGTTACCGCACGCACAGGTGACGGTAACAACTTCGTACTTGGGGTGAATGCCTTCCTTCATGATGCGCGTCTCTCGGTCCGAGGGGAGGCGGACGCTAGCGCCGAGGCGCCACCCCAGCAAGGTCAACCTGCATTCTGAGACTCCATCAGTTTCTCCGGACTGAACGGATGCCACACCTTTCTAGGATGCTTGCTCCGCATAATGAGCTGGTACACTGCCGTGGCCCAGTGGTCAGCTTCGGCCCAGACAACAATTCGCGAAGGGTCTGTTGATTGAGGTGGGGGCTCGGCCGGTCAATCTTAACGTTACGTCAGGTTTGAGCCATAGTGGGGAATCCGATGCCAGATCGACCTACCAGACGAGAAGTTCTACTGCGCCTTGCTGCGGGCGGGGCTGTGCTTGGTGCTTCGGGTGCAGCGGCCGCGCTGCTGTATGACCGTGGGGATTACGCAGCGGCAAAGGCGCGAGGTGAACGTCAGGTTCGCGACTTCCGCGTTGCGACGCCCACGCCTACGGTAATGGCAATCGCGAAGAGTACCAACGATCGCGCGGAACTCGTGCGCCGCGCGGTTCAGGCGCTAGGCGGCATGAAGCAGTTCATCAGCCGCGGCGACATCGTGGCGATTAAGCCCAATATTGGATGGGACCGCATGCCGGTGCACGCCGCGAACACCAACCCGGAGGTCGTGGCCGAAGTCGTCAAGCTTGCCTTCGAGGCGGGTGCCAAAGAAGTCGTCGTCACCGACGCCTCGTGCAACGAACCGAATCGTTGCTTTCAGCGATCCGGAATCTGGCGTGCAGCACACGCGCTGGGTGCCACGGTGATTCTTCCGGTCGAGCATCGGTTTCGGGAGATGCGATTGCGCGGCGACGTGCTCGATGCCTGGCCCGTGTACACGCCACTCGTTCAAGCCGACAAGGTGATCAATGTACCCGTGGCCAAGCACCACAATTTGTCCAAATACACGGGCGCAATGAAGAATTGGTATGGCGTGCTCGGTGGGCGCAGGAACCGGCTGCATCAGAACATCGATGTTTCAATTGCTGATCTGGCGACATTCATGCGACCGACACTCACGATTATCGATGCCACCCGGGTGTTGATGCGCAATGGACCCCAAGGTGGCAATATCGACGATGCTCGGGACGTGTTTCAAGTGATCGCGAGCGTAGATCAGGTGGCTTGCGACGCTTACGCGGCGACGCTCATTGGCGAGAAGCCCGAAAACATCGGATACCTGAAGCTCGCAGCGCAACGTAAGATCGGCAACCCAGACTGGCAGGCAGTTGCACACGTAGAGGTATGACCGTGACCGATCGATCACCTACCGCGCTGCGCGACTCTGCCGCAGCTCCGAATCATCCGTTGTCGCCGTCAGCTCGACGGTCCGCGGCAGGCTCCGCGCCTGTGACCTTGTCTTCGCACGAGATGCCGCTACCGATGCACACCCGCGCCGCTGCCAATGACCTGCCATCCCCGATTGATTGGTTAGGTCGGCCCGGCGTGGTAACGCCACTCGATCGCCCGACGCCCGTGCGGCGTGGTCTCTCGTCGAGTGCGACGAATCCCGCAGAGTCGTCGCGAGCCGGCGCAGAGACGTTGAGTGCGCGTTCGATGGCGCGTCGTCCGTCGTTGAGTGCGACGAACATTGCCGAGACCGATTCGTCTGGAGCCGGCGCGGAGACGTTGAGTGGGCCGTCCATTGCGACGTCGGGAGCCGGCGCGGAGACGTTGAGTGCGCCGGCGAAAGCGTCCGTTGACGTTGCGGTTGTGCAGACGAAGGACGCCCCTCGGGGCACGTCGAGCGCGTCGAAGACGGGGGTGGCCGCGCCGATCAAACCCAAAAAGAAAGGGCCGGGTAGCGGGATCCCGGCACGCAAGAGCATCCGGATTTTGGTCTGGGTGCGTCGTTGCGCGCAGGCCGGATTCTTATTCCTGTTTCTGTGGCTCTTAGTGAACACCGCTTTCCGAGGCAGTTTCGCCGCGCGTTCGGGTGAGCCGGTGCGGCTGCCGTGGCCCGTGGAGTCGTTCCTATCCATCGATCCGTTCGTGGCCGCGATGACGCTGCTCAGTACTCACACGGTGTACCGCGGCCTCGTCTACTCACTTATCATCGTCGCGATCACGTTGGTGTTCGGACGAGTTTTCTGCGGATGGATCTGCCCCTTCGGCACGCTTCATCACTTCTTCGGGTGGATCTTCCCCAGTCGCTATCTCAGAGGCACACGTCGCGTCGAGTCGAACCGGACTCACTGGTGGCAAGCGGGGAAGTATTACTTAATGTTTGGGTTCCTCGCGGCCGCGTCATTCGGAAGCGCCATCGGCGGGTTGCTCGATCCGATCTGTGTTGCGGTGCGTGCGATCGGTCTTGGTGTGCTTCCAGCACTGCAGTACGTGGGGATCCGCTCGACGGATCTTGCCGGCAGCAGCAACTGGCGCGCGCTACAAGGCACCAGCGATTCAGTGCAAGACTACCTTGCCAAATCGCTTTGGACTGCGAATCAGGGTTACTTCCACCAGAGTTGGTTCATCCTGACCTTGTTCGTTGCGATCCTATTCATGAATCGGATTGTGCCGCGCTTCTGGTGTCGCGCGCTCTGCCCACTCGGGGCATTTCTAGGCACTATTGCGCGATTTGCCCTGGTCGGAATGACCAAGGATCACGCCAAGTGCACCGACTGCAATCTGTGCCTCGTGCATTGTCAGGGCGCGGATAGTCCCCAAGGTGGCGTCAAACATCGGCAGGACGAGTGTCACATGTGCCTCAATTGCGAGGCGGCTTGCCCCGAAGACGTGATCAAGTGGCAGTTCTTTCCCAACCTCCGTTCGACGACCAAAATCCCAAGCCTCGAGCGACGTACCGTGCTCGCTTCGGCAGCGGCCGGTGCCATAGCGCTGCCGACCCTGCGCATCGCCAACTGGCCTGATAAGGCTTACAGCGAAAAGGTGATTCGTCCACCAGGCAGCGTCGAGGAACGCGAGTTTCTCGAGCGCTGCATTCGGTGCGCCGAATGCATGAAGGTGTGTCCGAACAATGCCTTGCACCCGGCCTTCTTCGAAGCGGGGGTGGAGGGTCTCTGGACGCCGATCTTGATCCCACGCATCGGCTATTGCGAGCACTCGTGTGTGCTGTGCGGACAAGTGTGTCCTACGGGAGCGATCCAGAAGATCGACGAGAAAGCGAAGCTCGGGATCGGACAGAAGCCGATCAGCATCGGCACCGCCATGTACGACCACGGTCGGTGTCTGCCGTGGGCGATGGCGACCCCGTGCATCGTCTGTGAAGAGTTCTGCCCAACGTCGCCCAAGGCGATCTGGGTCGAAGAAGTGACGATCCCAAAGCGCGACAACCACCCCGCTGCGGACGGTGGTAGTCCCAAGATGTCCGAGATTCGAGTGCAGCGACCGCACGTCGATCCGGCGCTGTGCATCGGCTGTGGTGCTTGCGAGAAGGTGTGTCCGGTGGTGGACAAGCCCGCGGTGTACGTCACCAATGCCGGCGAGACGCGCTCGAAGACCAACGTGATCTTGCTGGAGAACACGGGCTACTCGTGAACATTCGCAGAGGCACTCGGGTTTCAAGCACGGCGTGATTTTGCCGAACCATCAGAGCGGATAGAGCTCCGACTCTCTCTAGGCGGCGACGACGCGAGGAGCCATCGCTCCGGTGCGGGCCCGCTCCGGCCCAAGAATCTCCAGGTGCAGCACGCTCTGAACCGCGGTTTTAAGCCTGTTCGCGCGGATCTCTCCGCACTCAAGCCCCACAATCTCGCGGCTCGCCGATGGCGGACGGCTCCCGTTAAGGGGTGTTGGGCGAGCGACCAACCGGATCGGCGAGGCCATCTGTGCCACCTCTGAATCGAAGCCGAAAGTCGCACAGCGCTCCGAATGGGCTGATAATACGCCTCAGCCGCAAACGCATGGGTTACACGGGTGGCGGTGCGG